>JBHIXQ010000061.1:5388-9340 GCA_041984705.1 Leptonemataceae bacterium
CATTTCCCGCACCGGGCCTGTGGCATCAATCAGTACTTTAGGTCCTTGATCTGGAAGTCCTCTCCCAGAATGAAGGTGCCGCTAATATCCAGCGGCTGACGCAGGAAAAATACCCTGTCTCGATTTCGCCCGGTCTTATAGGCGATTCGCCGGGCCACCGAAAAGCTTCCGGAGCGTTCCAGAACCACACTCTCTGGCAAAGGCTTGCGCTCATAGTTATCTGCATACAGCACTTCGGTACCGCTTCCGTGCAGAAATTGCTTCACTCTTCCTGCCAGGCCACCCCGCTCGGTGCCATTCTGTACATCCATGGGAAATGAAGCTGTGTCCAGAGCTCCAGTGCGCATTTCCTGCAAAAACTTATTGTAATGCTCTTCGCATCGCTCTTCGTTCACAGCCAGTCGTTTCTCGTAGGGATTTTTCGGATCTTCCTCGAATTGCAGGGGAGTTTCCAGTACAAATACATCCAGGTCTTCCTCGGAAGCAAAGTAGAGCAACAGAGAACCAAATTCTTCCGTTGTAAGATCGGTATCTGCAAGACCGTAAAGGAAAGGAATCACTCCGTCGGATTCCAGGAATTCCTGCCTGGCCGGAAGCTGCCATAACAGATTCAGGATCACACTTTCTGTGCGGAACAGTCGATCCAGCTGTGCAAGGTGATCTGAGCCTCTTTCCAGAGGAATGGCTCCATGGGAAAACTCCATGGCCTGTTGTCCGGAAAGAAACTGAATGCCATGTGGATATTGATACCTGGAATCCTTGATCACCACCGGCTGAGGCAGAAAAATTTGCATGCCCCCCAGAAAGTCGATAAAGCGGCCCATATTCCTTTCTGTGAAGTACAGATTGTAATCGGCCCCGCTTCCTACCCACTGACGAAATCGATCCGCCGAAAATGCGGAAAGGTTGGCAATGTTATCCTCTTCGTCAGGATAGTGGCTGGCCGTGTTCAAAAAATAGAATACAGCTTTCTTCTCTGCGGGATACAGCATGAGTCGGGAAATGCTCAGCAATTTAGCATCTTCTTCGGTTTGTACGGAAAAGCGTATGGAAAAGGGCTCTTCATCTGCGAACCGGGCGGCCACATCATCAGCAAAGAAACCGCGAATCCATTGGAAGATAAAGAAGGCCACCATCAGAATGGCCAGCAATACCAGAAACTTAACAAAACGATTCATCTAGATCAATCTCCGAGGCTCCGGGTCCAACTGCAATCCATCCCTGCCCGTTCACGATAGCTGCATCGAAATTCCCTGATAAAGGAACGACGAAAGCAGGGTGCCGCTGACCAGGACGTCCGATTTCAGCAATCCGCCGGTGCAAAGCAAGGAATCATGCCTGAGCGCCGGCCATTTCCTCTTCTGCCCGGCTGCGCAGACTTAGCTGGCTCACCGCTTCCACCTCAATATCGGAGGGGATTTCTTCATGAGCCAGTACTGCGAAGTTTCTGATGGGAAACAGGCGTTCAAGTATATAAAATATTCCGGCTCGCACAGCCGAACTGGTGAGGAATACTGCATTTCGGCCGGCATCCTGAGACTTTTTCACCTCTTCTTCCAGGGCATCTCTGAGGGCTACCTGCACGTCCGGTTTTAGGGACATCACAAAGCCCAGTTCCGGATCCCTGTGTATACCTTCACGCAGCCTTCGATCCAGGCCAGGATCCAGGGTGATTACTCTTAGCTTCTTTTCGCCGCCGATGAGATCCCCTACAACCTGACGTTTCAGGGCCTGGCGCACCGACTCAGTAATCAGATACGGATCCCGGGGCTGACCTCTGTCCAGATGGTCGGATACAGTTTCCAGGATTTTGGTCATATTGCGGATGCTCACTCCCTCTTTGAGCAGGTTCTTGAGCACTGTCTGAACCTGGCCCAGGGTCATGCCATCTTTGCCCATGAGCTCATCCACCACCACAGGATTGTCTTCCCGAACACTGTCGATGATGCTTTTGATTTCCTGGCGACCCATGATCTCCTGGCTGTTTTGCTGAATCACGCTGGATAGATGCGTTGCAATCACTGTGGATGGATCCACGACATCGAAACCCATACCTTCCGCTTCTGATTTTTGAGTGGGATCAATCCAGTAGGCTTTCAGACCATAGGTAGGTTCCTGAAAGGAAGCCAGTCCCTCAAGAGTGCCGGTAGTGCGACCGGTGTCGATGGCCATGAGCTTTTCGGATTCCAGGGTGGAGCCTGCAATAGAACTGCCCTGAAGCTTGATGTTGTATTCCCCTGCTTCCAGGTTCATATTATCTCGAATTCGCACAGGAGGCACGATCAAGCCGCTTTCCATGGCAAACCTTCTTCTAAGCCTGGAAATTTGATCCAGCAGGGTGCCTCCCTGCTTGGGGTCCACCAGAGGAATCAGACTGTATCCAATTTCCACTTCCAGAGGTTCTGTGCGAAGATGCTCAAGATAGGATTCCGGTTTTCGTTCGTCGGATTTCTCCTGTTCCTGTCTGGCCTCCTCTTCTACCTTTTTCTGTTTACTCTTATCCATCTGATACCCCAGATAGATGAGTCCGCCACCCAGAGAAGCCATGGCGATCAGAGGAAATCCAGGCAAAAAGCCAGCAAGAATCAGAAAACCGCCGGTAACGTAGAGAATGCCTGTATTGGAAAGTAGCTGGGTTTTCAGGTCATGAGGAAGGGAATCTTCGGATGTACTTCTGGAAACGATAATACCTGTAGCAGCGGATATCAAAAGAGCCGGGATCTGCGAAACCAGACCATCACCAATGGTAAATCTGGTATAGATTTCCAGGGCTTCGGTAAAGGATTCTCCCTGAATGGTAACTCCCAGAATCAATCCGCCAATGATGTTAATGGCCGTGATCACCAGGCCAAGCCGAACATCTCCCTGCACAAACTTGGAGGCACCATCCATGGCTCCGTAGAAGTTCATCTCTGTCTGTAGAAGGTTTCTACGTCGCCTGGCTTCCCGCTCATCGATGTAGCCTGCCTGTTGATCCGAATCAATAGCCAGCTGCTTACCGGGTAATGAATCCAATGCGAATCGGGCAGCTACTTCGGAAACCCGGGTAGCACCTTTGGTAATTACAATGATCTGCACCAATGTTAAGATCAGAAAGATGATGATACCTACCACGTAGGAGCCCATGGAATTTCCACCGCCTACTACAAATGAGCCGAATGCACTTACCAGAGCACTGTCCGCCTGATCCCCTTCAGTAAGAATCATCCTGGTGGTGGAAATGTTTACAGCCAGTCTGTAGATTGTAGTAATCAAAAGCAGCGTAGGAAAGGCAGTAAACTCCGCCGGGCTGTTTGTGCCCAGAGATGTCATCAAGATCAGGATTGCAGACAGCAAACTTACTGCGATAAGCACATCCAGAAGTACCCCGGGAAGAGGTACAATGATCAAAACAAGAATGAATACTACGCCCAGACCGAGCACAGTCTCCGTACTCTTGAAGTGCTTCGTAATTTGCTCCAGAAGCTCTTTCATGCGCCTGCCCTCTGTCTGAATTTAGTAAGTCTGGAGAAGATTACACTCACGGCTCGATACAGGCTTTCCGGTATCTCCTGTCCTATCTCCACGTCTCGGTACAATGTGCGCGCCAGCAGCGGATTCTCTTCCACCGGAATACTGTGCTCCTGGGCCACCTTGCGAATGCTGAATGCAAGTTGATCGGTTCCCTTGGCAATGACCATGGGTGCCGTGGATTCCAGCTGATCATATTTCAAGGCAACGGCATAGTGGGTCGGGTTTGTAATTACCACATCTGCCTGCGGCACTTCACCCAGCATATTCTTCTGGCGCCTCATTTCATAGGCTCGCTCTCGCTGCCTCTGCTTGAGCAAAGGATCCCCTTCTTCGTCTTTTCGTTCCCGCTTCGCTTCTGCCGTGGTAACTTTTAAGTTCTCAATATATTCGAATTTCTGATAGAAGAAATCCGGAATGCTGATGATCAAGAGCAGGACAC
>JBHIXQ010000061.1:9354-9642 GCA_041984705.1 Leptonemataceae bacterium
TAGATTAAATAGATTTCGCCTTACGGGAAGGACCCTCTTGAAATCTGGCTTCATTCTTTCGAAGCGAAATTGCAGGGTCTGTAAAGAAAACATCAGTCCCACCTGGACTACATTTCCTATGATGCCCATGACAATGGTTACTACCAGAATGGGCAGCAAGATCATACCCGTCTGATAGAACAGATCCTTCATCAAGACTTGAAGCTCTTCAATTCCAAAAACTCCCTGCTGAGTCGCAATGAGACCAAAATAACGACTGAACATCTCACCGATTCTCTGTACCATGTA
>JBHIXQ010000062.1:0-9116 GCA_041984705.1 Leptonemataceae bacterium
GTAAAAAGTCCGTGGATCGCATGATAGGCCCGGCAATGAGCTGAGGGAAAAATAGAATAAACAGAAAGAATCGAGAGAACTTGATCTCTTCGGTGATCACTCCTCGATAGACATCCACGACATAGGCCGTTAGCTGAAAGGTATAGAAGCTAATGGCCAGAGGCAAAAACAGATTCATGTTCTCCACAAAGGGAGGCAGATCCAGGCCAAGATCTGCAGTCATTCGGACGAAGAATCCAAAGTACTTAAATACCGCCAGATTAAGCAGATTGATAATCACGGTGAGAGCCATGATCATCTTTCTGCGAGCATGATGGCGAAGCATCCACTCCACCATGAAATAATTCAATACAACCAGCCCAATGAAATGAACGGTCCAACGAATACCCCACCAGCCCTCGCGATTGAGGCCCCAGGTAGCATAGAAAATTACCGAGCCAATGATTAAGACACCCGGTCTGTAGCGGGAGGGCAGTAGCCAGTAGATTACATAAACTGCTGCAAAGAATAGAAGGAATAAGAATGAATTAAAGAGCATGCCGATTCGATTGAGTACCTGAACGGTACTTCAGTTGTGCACAACTACGTCGGCTCTCCAACCTGAGCCTGAAGAACAGGAATGAACTCGGCTATAGCGCTGTCAAGCGGCGAATCCACCGTGGCGCCACATGCATTCTTGTGTCCTCCGCCACCGTATTTCTGAACTGCAGGTAGAACATTTACATCGGACCTGGATCTCACAGATATTCTGGTTCGTTCCCGGTCCCTTTCAGAAAACATTACGGCAGCCTTTACAGAGCCAGGCTCCAGAAGTTCATTCACCAGTCCGTCCAGATGGTCAAATTCCAGACCCAGTTTATGAACTTCATCTCTACGAATAGAAAAGAAAGCGATGCTCTTTCCTTTGCTGAATCTCAGGTTTTGATACAGCTTCTTTTTAACCTCAAGGCGACCCAGAGGCTGATTGTTGAGCAATCCTTCCGCCACCTTTTCCGGTCGGATGCCGGTTTCCAGAAGCCTGGCTGCAATTCTATGAGTCTCGGGAGTGGTTTTTCCGTAGCGAAAATGGCCTGTGTCAGCCACGATACCGGCATACAGTGCCAGAGCAATCTCCTGGGGAATTTCCTGACCGGCCGCTTCATAGAGTCTGTACACCAGTTCGCAACTGGAAGCACAGTTCGGATCCTGAAACAGTCGCTCAAAGTCCGGTGCAGCACCATCATGATGGTCCACAATCACCAGATTGGAATGATCCTTGTTTAGCAAAAAGCCTACATCGCCGATTCGATCCGGATCCGAGTTATCCACACTGATAACGGTGCGCCCGCGCAATCGTTCGCGGCCTTCTCTGGCATCCACCTGGTCAAAGGTTTCGATCTTATGGCCTTCCAGAATAAAGCCCAGTTTCTCTGGTGCCTCGTCGTGGTTGATGATCCGGGAATCAAAACCCAGTTTGAGCAGAAGATAGTTCAGACCAATTTCGGCCCCCAGTCCATCCGGGTCAGGACCGCGGTGAGTGGTGATAATGATGCCCAGACAGGACTTCATCCTGCGAAAAAAGGCCTCCGATAGCCTGTCCAGTTGAGCGTTGGGCTGCATCTTTGCTGACCTTACAAGTAGGTAACAAGATCGGCAAGTTATTTCCCGGTCTTCAGGCTATGCTTTCTGTAAGCTCACCCCGGGCCTGCTGGAGCAGCACTTCCCGTTCATTTGGGATCTCACCGGCTTTCACCCGGTCCAGAAGGCTTTTTAGCAGATCTCCCATGCCCGGCCCTGGTTCCATGCCCAATTGCATCAGGTCATTTCCATCGATTTTCAGATCCCGGATTTTAAGCTCCGCTTCCTGTTTCTTGATTTCCTCGATGTGCCGTATCAAATCCTTGATGGCCCTGGGCAAAGCCTGCTTTTTTCCCGAGCCCTTGCGATCCGCCAGCCTCAGGGCGATCAGATCTTCCAGCTGGGAAGGACTTACCTTTTGCATGAACCGACGCACAGCTCGATCACTCCATTCCGAGGTGTAGTGAAACATATGATTTCTGACCAGGAATTTCACTCTCTTGCCCAGAGTAGCATCAAAGCCAAACCGCCGCATAATTTTCTCTGTGATGCGGGCCCCCACTACTTCGTGGTTATGAAACGTAGCCTCCCCTCCGGGTTGCTCCCGGCGAGTATCGGACTTTCCAATGTCATGAAGCAATGCAGCCAGGCGCAGCTTGAGCACCGGCTCATCCACTGAATCACAGGCATAGATCAAATGATGAAATATATCATGTTTGTGATAACGATTCTGAGTCAGTCCACGGCCTTTTGCAAGATCTGGTAGAAACCAGTCCAGTGCGCCCAGAGAATCCAGGATCAGGAACCCCGTACTGGGTCGAGCTCCACAGACAATCTTCTGAAAACACTTTCGCAGAAATTTGCGCGGCAATTCTTCTGCCGCCTCTTCGGTCCAGGCTTGCTGAAGCTTCTGCTTGAGCGAGCCATCCAGGTCAAAATCCAGAAGCGATGCTACCCCGGGGATGCGCAGAGTATCAGCAGCGGTATAGTTGCGATCCTTCAGAGGTCGCAGATTACCGGAGAGATAATCGGACCTTGCCTGTTCAGAGCCAGACCAGGACTTCCCATCATATCTCAATGTATCGACAGTGAACTCATATTCAGATTCAGCATTTTCGCCGGATTCGCCAGATGCATTCTCCAGCAGAAATCGCAGATGAAAGTCTTCCTTGCATTCGGGAAAGGATACCACCCATTTTCGCTCGGAGGCGGATTCATCGCTTTCCAGAAACTCATCGATTTCTTTGAGAGGAACTGCCGACAGTGCTTCCCACTTTGAAGGTGAAAGACGAAATATAGCCACTGGATTGTGGCTTCTAAAATACTTCAGGCTTTCGCCAGACAGATCTGCCACGGCAAAAGGAAGAAATGAATACTTCTCCATCCACTGCAATAGGTAGGATGGAGGATAATAATCTATATGATCTGAAACAAACGGCGTCATGGGTCGTTCCTTTCGGGTTTTCAGTTCTGTAGCCCGAGCCTTAGATAAAGCCGCTACAGAATTCCTCCCAATGGGGAGTCTGGGGGAGCTGCCCGAGTAAAGCCCCATTGAAAATACAGGGAGCTTGCCAGTTCAAAAAAGCGTGCCCCGGGTAAAAGAAAAAAAAATCTGGAGTAATGTCGGCTCAGGAAAAGAATAAATTGTCCCGGATTCCTTTGAAAAGATTGGCCTACCGAATTGAGCAAAAGGTGGCCTGGTCAGATCTGGATGCATTTGCTCATGTAAACCATACCAGATACCCGGTCTATTTTGAGAATGCCAGAACCGAATTCTTCAGCGAAATGAAGGTCTGGAGCACCGAACATATTCAGCCCACCGGACCGGTGGTTCATGAGCTTTCCGTGCAATTTCGCAGTCAGGTGCGATTTCCAGCTACTCTGGAAGTTACAATCGGAATTACAGCACTGGGTAGCCGTAAGTTCGAAATGATCTGTACCATGTGGAACGAAAACGATTGCGTCTGCACAGCCCATGGAGAATTTCTGTGGATTCACTTTGAGCGCGGCCTTCCGGTTCGATTGCCCGCAGAACTGGTGGATGCATTGAAGCCCTATCAGGTAGTAGAAAATTAGCCTAAAATCCGGACCACCGATGTATCCTATGGCAACAAAAAGATCTAAATCCCTCCCCTTACTTTCCACGCTACTATTCTTGCTTCAAACAGCCAGCTGTGACGTCTGGGGCGGTCCATCCTATACGGTTGTGGTGGATCCCGGCCACGGAGGAGCCCCCACAGCCGGCTATGATGATAAATGGGATCCGGTGACCAACAAGTATTTAAGTCCCTATCTCTACGGAATGCGCTACGGCAAATACGAAGAGCACAAGGTGATGCTGGATCTGGCTCGAAGGGTGCATTACTATCTCAAACTTACAGAGACAGATGAAGGCTGGCAGGAGTTCCAGGGCATCCTCAAACAGTTCTCCGACCAGAAGGAGTTTACCAGGATTCGATTTCGTTCTGTAATGAGCCGCGATGAGGGCTGGGAGAAAAAAGGACTGGGTGCGGAACATCCGGATGTAAACGAGCCTTTTAGATTGTACGATTTCCCGGATCGCAAAAATAAGAAGAAAATCATTCCTGGAAGACTTTCCTACATCAACTCGGAGAAGCCTTATCTGGTGGTCTCTCTGCATATGAATCCGGCTGGTCCTGGCAATGATGGTGGCATGGCAGCTGTTCTGGCTCCAGGCTATAGCACCTTTGATAAGATTCGTAGCATCCATTTAAATAATGCTCCAGACGCTGCCTTCGACGCATTACCCTGGTCCGATTACTGGCTCATCAATCAAGCTGGCTGGAGTCGCAAGGAAATCGCCATTGCAGACACCTGGGTTTACTTTCATGGTTTCTGGGTGAAGAAGAACTTGAAAGAACCCTGGCTGGAAAAAAATCGAGGACTGCGCCATAACATGATCCAATGGCGTTACAGGGATCCATCTGGATGGGTGGAAAAAGCCAGAAAAGGCGGCCCCGGTCCCTACTCCATGAAATACTCTGAATTTCGCGCCGAAGGTCCTTTCTGGGAACGCGAGAAATCGGCACCGGAACACTGGCGAAGGGAAGCTACGGTTCCCGGAACTTCCATCAAGTTTGGAGGGGACAATCATTATGCTTCCAATGAACTCATGCGATACGTGCAGTACGGCTCCCGAAAGCTGGATGCAAAACTGGCCCGAGAAGGAAAGAAGGCCATTCCAGAAATCGTAGATCCATTTGTGAGCACCTACAGTTTGCCAACACTGGTGAATGCTGTGGTTGCCTATCTTGAAATCGGTCACCTGGATGTTAAAAAGGACCGGCTGTTCATTCTAAATAACAAGGATGTGATCGCTCGCAGTCTGGCTGCCGGGATCTATTCTCTTTTCGCAGGACTGGAACTGAAACCCTATGAAGGTCCCTCCAGACCGGTCAGCAAACCGCTTAACTTCAAAAAATATGAGGAATATGAAAAGGGGAACTACTTCAACATCGTAACCGATTGATTCGAGGGATTTGCCTTTATCTGCATTGAATCGCACCTTCTCGCGCGCGTCCTCCGGTTTCGATTCAGCTTCCTGGACCTTATTCCGTTTCCCTGGATGGATTTCTACGCGAAACCAGGTTTGGCTGTAAAATGCTGAAACTCGGGGCTAATGGTTTCTTTGCTCCATTCGATGACAGACGGACAACTTGAAGAATATGAGACAATTGATTCGCGGAACAATGCATCCCTGGGCCCTGATCGATTTCACCTGGGCATTTCCTCAGACATTTCTGGGGCTTATCTATGCCCTTTTTTCCCTGGCGGCCGGAGCTCGTATTTCTGGCATCACCGGACATTGCTGCATTGTTTCAGAAAGCCCGATCATGATCAGCTATAGCGGAGTGTCTCTTGGGCCTTTCTTGCTGGGAGGAAAAGGATTTCACTCCTGGGTCCATGAATACGGCCATACCTATCAGAGTCGCATCCTGGGCCCGTTCTATTTAATCGTAATCGGCCTGCCCAGTGTATTGAGTGCGCTGCTGCGACCTGCCGGTCATAACAGACTTTATGCAGAGAGGTGGGCAAATGCCCTTGCACCCACCGGAGAGCTGGCCCGGCGAATGAAAGTGCATGGCCGGACCGAAAATCTATCGTAGATCAGATCGCTGATCCGACCTTGCCCCGGTCTTATTCGTAGATGATTTCGTAGGTCAGATCGGCAGACTTCTTGATCATGGCTGAAACTCCGCAGTATTGCTCCTGCGAAAGCTTCACGGCTCTTTCTACCTTCTCTGGATCCGCACCTTTACTGAAGATGTATTTCATCTTGATATTCTTAAATACCTTGGGGTGCTCATCTGTCTGATCCGCTTCCACCTCGATTCGCATGGAATCCACATCGATTCGCATCTTTCTAAGAATGCCCACGATGTCCATAGCAGTGCAGCCGGCCAGACCCGAGAGAACCGCCTCTTTAGGAGTTTGAGCGCTATCCTCTCCGCCTGACTGTTCGTAAGTGTCCATTTCAAGATCGTGGCCGCGATCATTGGTAGCCACCATCTTCATTTTGCCTTTATAATCCAGGGTAACTTGCATGACCCGAGATTTCCCGGACTGTGTTTCCGGTCAACAGTCATAGGCATCCGGCCCGGGGCCATTCTCCGGGAACAATAATCCAGGATTTAGACTTTTCCCGGAAAATACCATTACCCCCTTCCGTGCCTGTAGTCAGAAACATACCTGCGCTACCTTTTTCGGAATGTAACTCTCCTCCACATTGCTGAAATCCTGCCTCATTTATTCAAAATACGGCCTCCCGATGCGGACCAGAGAAGCTCCGTCATCGCTGCAGAGCAGAACACGTCAATTCTGAGGCCGGCTGGGATCGCTGGAGAAAAACCTGTCAGTTAGAGAGGCAAATCGTGAAGTAGGATTCCAGATCAAGCGTAGTGTAACGATCGTACTCTAAACCTGACGTCCAGGAATGGAAAAGATAGTATGGAACGGCCACTTTTTTCCTCATTTTGCGCCGTCGCTTCTTAAACCGGTTGACAATATCGAAAAATCGGATCAAATCCTCCCACCCAAATGGCTCTTTTGCCGAACCAATCCAGGAGGAAAAGAATGAAGAAAGCAGGAATCGCAGCGATTCTACTCACCACTTTCATAGCAGCCTGTGGCCTTAAATCAGAAGGTACCAAACTAACGCCCATCGTTGAAGGCGAAGACGCTGCCGTTGGTAAAGAGTATGCTATCACTCTTAAACATGTAAATGTCTACTATCAGTCCGGAGACACAATGTATATTCGTGCAGAGGACGAAGACAAGAATGGAATCGACATTTTCTTCAAACCAGAGCAGAAATCTCGGATCTACAACCTCGAGCCGCGATCCAACTATATCTACAAATTCAAAGTAATCAAAGGCGGTAAATACGCCGATGCGGATCTGATTGAGGTTGCAGACCTGGAAGGAAACATCATTAGCGATTCCATCGATGTTCCTGACACAGCCATGCGAGTACCTTTCCTGGATGGAAAAGAGGGATTCGGCAAAGAATACACAGTAAAAGCGAAGTATAGAAGCAATACCGAAAAGGACGATGGAACCAGAATCGCTTATTTCAGCGATCCGGATGGCTATCAGTTCTCCCTGGTAGGCACCTATCCGGAAGAAATGCAGGAGCAGATTGATTCTCTGGAAAAGAAAGAATACCTCGTAAAGATAAAGCGGGCCAGCGAGTTGCGCGGTGGTCTGCAGGGTGAGATCCTTGAGATAAGACCGGTAGAATAAAGCATCTGAACCACAGCCGCTGGTTTTCCGGCGGCTTTTTTTTCGGTTAAACGCTGGCCCTTATCCGCCTGCCCAGTCCCAGGAAAGAGATGGTGCCTGCTCCAGTGCGGGTCTTGCAAGCAGGAATCCCTGAATTAGATCCACTCCTGCTTCCGCCAGAAAGTTCGCTTCTCCGGCCGTTTCAATTCCTTCTGCAACAATCTCCAGGTCTAAATCCTGGCCCATAGATATCAAGTTTCGCACGATTTTCTGTTTGGTAGTGTTTTGATCGATGTCCTGAACAAGCGCTCGATCCAGCTTTACAATATCCGGTTGAAACCTTGTAAGCAGGCGAAGACCGGAATAGCCCGCTCCAAAATCATCCAGAGCTGTTTTAAATCCCTGGTTTCTGTATTCCTTTAGTATTCCCAGTAAATGGTCCGGATCCAGAATCTGTTCCGTTTCGCTTACTTCAAAGATTAATCTGTTTGTATCAAATCCAAATCGCGCAGAAGCTTCCAGGGTCGCCTGGATACAGGTGTCCGGTTTATACACTGCATTGGGCAGAAAGTTTATGCTCAGAGATCCCTGAATGCCGATTCTGGAGGCGGTTTCAATGGCTTTCACGCGGGCGGACTGGTCAAATCTGTACATGTTATCCGGTGTTACCTGGTCCAGAACAAAGACTGCGCTCTGTCCCTCCGGCCCCCGACACAGCGCTTCCTGGGCATACACCGTCCTACTGGAGAGGCTTACTATAGGCTGAAAGGCCATCTTGAACTGAAAAGGAAGGTCTGCACCATCCAGGCAGGCCTGACATTTGATGGGTTGAAATTTCTCGGTCATAGCTAGATTTAAAATGATGGATCGCTCCCGGATTTGTAGCCGGGGAAATTATAGATCCGCTACATAAAATTGGAATCCATTAACAGACCATTAACCATGGTATGCTAATCTAATCCTATCTCAACCAACGAGAAAAGGATGAAACGATTTTTCAAGAACAGAAAAATACTGGGATTGATGGCAGGTTTGCTCACGCTCGGAATGCTGGGCACAAACTGCGGCCGGGGACACTGGCATTCCCAGAAAGATCCGGCGGAGATGGCCGAAAAGGTCACCGACCGTCTGGCAGATAAACTGGATCTGGATGAATCCCAGGAGACAGAAACAAAGAAACTGGTTCTGGAAATCATAGAATCGGGCAAGGAACTGAGAAATCATCGAAAGGATATGCTTGGCGAGCTCGAAAAGCAATTTGCCAGCAGTGAATTTGATCCTGCATCATTGAATCAGATGTCAGAAAAATCCGAAGCCGAATTCAAAAAGTTCAGAATGACTGTAGTCCAGAATATGGGCAAGTTTCATGCTCTGCTAACAGACGAGCAGAAGCGAGAAGCCGCTGAATACCTGGGTGAAGTGAAAGAACGATTTCACCGTTGATTCTGTGCATTGCCCGGTCTCCGGGCAATGCTTTCCCCTGGAATTCAATATTCCTGGAGTGACCAGTGTAACCTTATGACCGGTTCCAGAAAAAAAGTACTCCTGGTAGAGGACGATGGCAAGATTACCGAATTGCTCACTGAGTATCTTTCCACTTTTGATTTTCAGGTAACCGCCACGGCATCGCCGGCCAGTGCCCGGAAGCATCTGGAACAGGGGAACTTCCACATCATGATATTGGATGTTATGCTTCCTATAAATTAACTGCGTTATCAATATTCTGATTCCTTGATATTTTTATATGATAAGGGTTTAGTTCCTGTGAGAGTAATTGCGTAGTGATATATGTGTGTGTGTGTATATATATATATATA
>JBHIXQ010000062.1:9126-9372 GCA_041984705.1 Leptonemataceae bacterium
CCCAGGGAGCTAATTGCAAGAATGCGAGCATTGCTTCGCAGAACAGAAACAAAAGAAAAGGCCCCGGACACTACGCAAAATGTACTCTTGAAATCGGGCGATCTTGAATTGAATCGAATGAGCCGATCCGTAAGACTTGCAAATTCTGACATTAACCTGACTACCATGGAATTCGACATACTGGAACGATTGATGGACAATAAAGGAATCGTGCTTTCCAGGAATCGAATTACAGAAATGATACAC
>JBHIXQ010000063.1:0-9196 GCA_041984705.1 Leptonemataceae bacterium
TCTCCGCAAAACAGGAAACGGAATTACTGGCCGACCTTTCCAGGCAGGCGAATGAAACCTCCAGCCTGCAGAATCTCTGCGAAACACTTTTCGACCTCCTGAAAAAACAATATGGGATAGAAAATCAGGCTCTGTTCGTTGTAGATAATGAATCCTATGAGCTTATCCCTGCTGCAGCCAGAGGCGGAATCGGCCCGGAAGAAAGGCAGCGCTGGCTGAACAGCTTTCGCATAAATCTGAAGAAAGATCGGGGAACCATTACATCCACATTTAACAGGCAGAGAACCTTCTATCTTCCAAAGCTTCCCAGAACTCTCTCTGGCAAAGACCTGCAAATCGTAGAAACGTTGAATCCGAGTACAGTCCTGCAGGTTCCGCTGGTCCTCCAGAAACGGACAGTGGCTATCATGGTAGCGGACCCCGTTAGTGCCCTGACTCCGGCCGATCTGACTTTCATTGAGCGAATGTGTGATCAGATTGCTGGCGCTGTGCGCACTACAGCCCTGCTCCAGGCCACCCAGGAAGCGCGGGAAGAGGCGGTGGTAGCCAAAGAAGAGGCGGAGCATGCCAGAGCTGAATCAGATGCTCTGCTGGACAATGTTTTGCCCAAAGCGGCGGCCAGGGAGCTGAAAGAGTCTGGCCGCGTGGAACCTGTATATTTTGACAATGTCTCCGTGCTGTTTACAGATTTCGTGGGATTTACCAGGGCCGCCGCAAAATTAAGTCCTGCGGAATTAATCCAGGAGCTGGATGGATGCTTCTCGCAATTCGATGAAGTAAGCCGTCGAAACAACATGGAAAAGCTAAAAACTATAGGCGATGCCTACATGTGTGCCGGCGGTCTGCCGGTTCCGGACGAAGGCCACGCCATAGATGCCTGTCTTGCAGCGCTTGAGTTTCGCAGATTCATGGTTCAGATGGCAGAAGTTAAAGCGCAGCTAGGATTTGAATTCTGGCAGATTCGCATAGGTATTCACAGCGGTCCTGTGACGGCCGGAGTCATTGGCAAGAACAAGTTCTCTTACGATATATGGGGAGATACCGTAAACACCGCCAGTCGCATGGAGTCCTCCGGAAGTCCCGGTATGGTCAATATTTCTGGAGAAACCTACGAACTGGTGAAAGATCTGTTCGAATGCGAGTACAGAGGAAAGGTTGAGGCCAAAGGTAAAGGCGAAATGGATATGTATTTTGTTCATCGTATCAAGCCCGAGCTTTCGGCAGACGCGGAGGGATTACTACCAAATGCCATGTTTGAGATGGCACGCACCAACCTGGACATGGAAGAAATCAATGCATTGAAACAGGAGCTAAGCGATAGACTGCCTGGATCCGAGAATGCGGCCGCCGCTGCCACCGGAGCGATTTCGCCCGATGGATCGCCCAACGCCACAGAAAACGACGCTGCCGGCCATCGATCTGAAAATGACAGAAGACAATCCGACCGCCGCACTGGCTCGGAACGTAGAAAACATGCCGGAGCCCGGCCGCTATCGGAAATTGATCTGGAACGGGAAGGCTGGTAGCCAGGCTCAAAGGAGTTTCTCCATAAAATCCACTTTGCGAAAAGTCCAGCCTACCATGAGTCCCCAGGGATAGGTGTTGTAGGTCTTAATAGTGCCAAAGCCAAGCTCTTCGTATAGTTTCTTGGCACGTGGATTGGTATCCACCACCTGAAGGGTAACTCTTTTCTTTTTTAAACTCCTGGCTTTCTTTTCTATCTCCGCGATTAGAGTCCGCCCTACTCCTTTTCCTCGGGCATTCGGGCTAACTGCCAGCATATCGATGTAATATTCATCTGCCCCGGTGGGATGCTCCATGGAGGCCAGGATGGGTAGAGTCCATACGCTACGAAAGAATCCTGCAAACCTGATAAAGTCAGCCATGCCTGCGTCAACGAAGCTGGTCTCCCTGCTATTCAAACCGGCCATACCCAGCAAATTGTTTCCGTCCACTGCCAGGATGCATCCTTCGGCATTCATACATTTATCGAGCAATTCTTCCGCTCTGGACCGTTTCCCCATGGCCGGAACAATCTTCTCTCCCAGGGCATCCAGAAATAGCTTGATAGCCCATTGGCGAAATGGATGGGGAATGCCGTGAATGATTTCCATGAATATCCTGTGTAGAAAGAGGATACCCGGTGAACCCGGATTCCTGCGTTGCGTTTCGCATCCCCGCTAGTTCTAATGTCATCGAAAGCCCATTAAGCTATAGGTACTATCTTCTGCGCCGGCGGGAAAGCATCCTCTTTGTTAGTAATCGGTGGGGCCACTAGATTTTTCATTCAAAACCCAAAATTGGTTGCATAAGTAGCCCATC
This sequence comes from Leptonemataceae bacterium, assembly GCA_041984705.1. Lineage (GTDB taxonomy): Bacteria > Spirochaetota > Leptospiria > Leptospirales > Leptonemataceae > UBA3465. The sequence goes on from JBHIXQ010000063.1 coordinate 2,323, forward strand.
ACCATTAGGTTCATGGCGGTCCCGGTTTAATAAAAAGATTCAATTTCAGGGACCGGAGATAGTTCATGCCTGCAATCAGCGCAGAGATGGTGCAGCTATTCCAGGGGCCAGTAATGGTTTCCATCTGCACCGTTAATTCCCAGAAGGAACCCTTTTTTACCCGTGGATGGGGCACCCGTGCCACGACGGGAGGAAATACACTGGAATGCTTTATTCCAGAAGCCCTGGCAGGCAAACCATTGAGTGATCTCCAGGAGAATCCGCTTCTGGCTGTAAACTCGGTGGATGCAACAAACTTTCAGGGATTTCAGTTCAAGGGACAATTTCTAAGAAGCGAAAAGGCCACCCCGGAAGATGAAGAATGGCTCAAGAAGCAACGGGCCAATGCATCCCAGGTCATCGCTCAATTCTTTGGCCCATCGGCCGGAGAAGGCTGGGCGCGCTATATCATCACTCCCTCCATCAAGTTAACCATGGAAGTGGATGAAATATTCAATCAGGCGCCTGGCGCCATGACCGCAGAAGAGAGGAAAGTGCTATGAAACTTCCCCAGGAAGTAATACCTGCCCTGCAGGGGATCATTCCATCAACCATCGCCACATGCGATAGCAGTGGAAAACCCAACGTCACTATCCTTTCTCAGGTATTTCAGGTGGATGAAGAACATGTGGCACTGTCGCATCAGTTCTTTACAAAGACCTATACAAACATCGTAGACCACAGAAATGTTCATATCCAGATTGTGGATCCAAACGATCTGGCCCCGTGGCTGGTGAGGGCTCAATTTGAACGAGAAGAAACCGAAGGGCCTATTTTCGACCAGATGGATATGCAATTGGAAGCCATCGCCTCTATGTCCGGTATGCAGGATATTTTCAAACTGCAATCGGCTCTGATTTGCAAGGTAATGCATATCGAGAAGCTGGAAGCCGCTCAAAGCCCGGCCTGAAGCACGTACTGCATCCACGGTCACGAATATGACGCCGGAAAACGAAGATCAAATATGCGTCGATCAATTGCAAAAACAACTGGCGCGCATGGAAAGCGAAGTTTCGGTCATCCATTCCCTTTCCGGCGAAATCAATACCACCCTGGATCTGCACCGGATCTTTCAGGTTTCCATGGGCAGTCTGGACGAGGCCTTTGGCTTTCACCATTCATTGATTCTGCTGGCTGATGCGAAAGGTCAGAATCTCGAAGTAGTGGCCAGCCACGGATATCCAGAATCCGGTATAGGAGCTCAAATCCCGACGGGCCTGGGAGTAATTGGAGTTGCCGCCAAACGAAAGAAGCTACTGAGATCGGTAGCCATACAGTATCATTCGCTGTATGCTCGGATGGCCGCTACCGGAGCACAGGCACAGATCCGCCAGGAACTGATGCGAATGCCGGGCCTGAAGAATGCGGCCAGTCAGATGGCTATTCCATTAATGGTCAAAGAGGAATTGATTGGGATCTACGCGGTGGAAAGCCCGGAACCCGGTGCATTCGATGCTCTGGATGAGCAGCTTCTTTCCGTAATCGGAAGCATGGTAGGGTCCGCCATTGCCAATGCCCGGGCGTATCAGGAAATTGAAGACCTTAGCAAGAACCTGGAAGCGAAGGTTGAGCTTCGCACTACTGAATTGAATTCCCTGAATACACTGGCTCGCAAAGCCAATGAAGCCGGAAATCTTTCTACCCTGGCACAAACTCTGTTCAATACACTGCGAAGCTCCCTGGGCCTTGAGAACTTTGCCCTCTTTTTGATTGATGACAGAGATTCGCAGCTCGTGCTGGTAAGCAGAGATACGGTGAACCCGGTTCAGCACTGGACCACTGGCGAGCCTGTTGCCATCGAAAAAACAGGCTTTGTTCATAAAACCTGGAAGCGAAAGCGGACTCTCTATCTACCCAGACTTCCGGATAGATTCCAGGACCCGGATGAAAAAGCGATGGTCGAGGCTATGGGAGTTCAGTCCATGCTCTTGATCCCTCTTATTGTCTCTGGCCGCGTAGTAGCTCTATTGATTTGCGGTCCATCCCATCGCCTGAACAGAGAGGAAATTCAGTCAGCGGAGCGCTACTGCTATCAAATCGCAGGAGCTGTAAGGGTTTTTGCATTGTTGCACACAACTCAAGAGGCCAGGGAAGAAGCAGAAGCGGCCAAGGAAGAGGCCGAACAGGCCAGAAGCGAATCAGATGCATTACTGGAGAATGTTTTGCCTTCAGAAGCCGCCCGAGAGCTAAAGGAGACAGGCCGAGTGGAACCGGTATATTATGATTCCGTCTCTGTGCTCTTTACCGATTTTGTGGGATTTACCCGGGCCGCCGCCTCCCTTCGACCATCGGAATTGATCCAGGAACTTGATGGTTGTTTTTCCCAGTTCGATGAAGTGGCCCGCAGAAACAGGATGGAAAAGTTAAAAACCATCGGCGATGCTTATATGTGCGCCGGTGGTCTTCCTCGTCCCAGCGACAGTCATGCAGTGGATGCATGCCTTACAGCTCTGGAGTTTCGCAGCTTTATGAAACAGATGGCCGAGGTAAAACAGCAACTCGGTTTTGAATTCTGGCAGATTCGCATAGGAATACATTCTGGGCCTGTCACTGCAGGTGTCATTGGACAGAATAAGTTCGCTTACGATATCTGGGGCGACACGGTAAATGTAGCAAGTCGCATGGAATCCTCCGGTGAGCCAGGCATGGTTAATATTTCTGGAGCAACCTATGAACAGGTAAAAGACCTATTCGAATGCGAATACCGCGGCAAGGTGCAGGCCAAGGGGAAAGGCGAAATGGATATGTATTTTCTACATAGAATTCGCGGCGAATTTTCCGCAGACCAGGAAGGACTGATTCCTAATGATAACTTTAACCGGGCCTGCATTCAAAGCTCCACCGGAGGCGCCACCAGGCTTTCCGAGATTGACTCACAGCGACAGGGCTGGTAGGAGACAGAAATCGAGCAATCCCGGACACAGTAGTTTGCGCAAGTGGACAGACCAGGGATTGAGCAAGCGACCGGGTGCCGCAGTACCTGGTGAATCATCATAGGTCTGCTCCCTACTTGGTTTTGAAGGCCCATACTCCATCCCAGTCTTCTGGAGGCGGATTCGCCTTGAAATGACGAATCCGGGCCGAGTAAATACGAGAGGGAGCGTCTCCCAGTTCCGAAAAAGCCTCCAGGGCCTGGTCCCAGTTTCTCTGCCGATAAAATTCCAGGCCTTTCTGAAAGATATTTCCGGGATCGAACGATAGCTCATCGCCCGGGCTTCCCAGAAGCTCGAAGATAGCTACCGGCTGCTGCTTGCCCTTAACTCGAATGATATCCAGCTCCCTTAACTTAAAGCCATCCGAAAGCATCTGAGCCGTGCCCTCCGAGACGATAATCCCGGTTCCGTATTGCTTGTTAATGGCTTCGAGCCTGGATGCCAGATTTACCACATCACCCATAACGGTGTAGTTCTTAGCATTTTCGGAGCCCATTTCGCCCACCACAAGTTCGCCGCTGGCCAGGCCAATGCGGATATGGAATCCGCTGAAGTCCTCATTCAATCCCAGTATTTCTGGCAGATCTTCTCGAAACTTTTGCAGGGACTTCATTTGCTCAAGAGCGCTACGAGCGGCAAGATCAGCATGGTTGGACATTCCGGAGAAGGGAGGCCCCCAGTAGGCCATAATTGCATCGCCGATAAATTTATCGATGACTCCTCGATTCGCGCGGATGGGCTCGGCCATTTGAGTCAGGTAAGCATTGATCATTCGCACAAGACCATTGGGACTGAGCTTTTCGCCCATCTCGGTGAAACCTGCAATGTCTGAGAAGAAGACAGTCATGATTCTCTTTTGACCGTCCCCGGCACCTTCCTCCTGGTTTTCGATGAGCTCCGCTACAATACGAGGATCCACGAATCGACCGAAAGTGTCTCGAATCCTTTCCTTTAACTTCAGCTCCCCTGTCATATGATTGAAAGCCGCTGTAAGCTGACCCACTTCATCTCCGGTAGAAACAGGCAGATTCACATCCAGGTCCCCTTCTTCGATCTTCCGGGTCCCAGTTAATAGATCATGAATTGGCCGAACCAGACCTCGAGTAATATATCCGGCCACTACCAGAGCCAGTGCAAGTGCAAGGACTGTGAGTCCGATGGAGGATATCATTACCTTCTGCTCATCATCCCGGGCTCGTTGCACAGCGCCATCCACTTCGGAACCCACCTCCTGGCGAAGACGCTCCAGAGATTGGTTAAATACATCCTCTTCCTCCTGAAGACGGTCCTCCATCCAGATCGCCTGATCGGTGTAGCCCTTTTTGGACTCCTCAACGAAGCTACTTGCATGCTTGCGGTATCGGGCAAAAGAGTCTTCGATATTCTGAAAGCGAACATTCAACGATGCCTGAAGTTCCGGAGGGATGACCTGTTTTCGCTCCCCCTCTTCCAGCAATTGGCGGGCTTGATGAATCTCTTTCGCCAGCGTTTCAGCCCGTTCCCCCATCATTCGACTCTCCTTCTGAGCCACCGGAGAATTGCCTCGCTTCTCTCGATTCAGGGTAGCCAGCCGTTCTATATGAAGTTCGTATTCAATGGCATGGGCCTCGATGGCGGCAGCGGACTTTTCAAGAGTAAGATGATAACGGGCCACAGCATCCAGTTCGCCGGCGACATTGGATACCAGGAATATGGAGAGGATGGATCCTATGGACATAAGAAATACGCCCAGAAGCGCCAGGAGAAAGATCTTCCAGGAGATACGAAGTTTCATTATTCCGATGCTAGAAATTATCCGGGATCCGTCCAGCGATAACCTTTGCAGTGGGCCCGGGCCAGGACCTGACTCCAGTAATTCCCAGGCGAATCAGGGCCCAACTCCGCAGCTTTCCGATGGCGAGGAAGCCATTCTATTTTCATTCCCCGCAGGATTGTACAGATAAAACCTGACCTATGACTGGCCTTCGCAATGCTCTTATTCTGTTAATGGCGATGTTCGTTTTATCTGCATGCATCTGGATACCGGCCAGGGATCCGGATACCAATCGAGGGTTGTTCTGGTGCCCTCCTCTTCCGAACTGCGCGTCTACGGAATCCTGGATTCCTTATTTGCACGGAACAGACCCTTTCATCCTGAAAATGCCTCTGGAAGAGGCCTGGCCCATCATTCTGGAAACCGTTCAAGAGATGGAACGGACCGAGGTTACCACGGAATGGGAAGGATACATCTACGCGAAAGCCTACAGCCGAGTCTTTCATTTCCTGGATTTTCTGGAAATTCTGGCCATACCCGAAGAAGGCAGATTGTCGGTGCGATCCTCCTCCATGCTTGGGATCACAGATTTCTGGGTGAATTACCGACGCGTAGAACGGCTGCGAAAGGCCCTGGCTGAGAAAGGCGTTATCGAATCTTCGCAATCAGATTAAAGCCCGGATTCAGAAACTAAGAGCTCTCTGCTCTCTGCTCTCTGCTCTCTGCTCTCTGCTATAGAAATCAGCTCAAGGCTGGTTGCGCAGCCTTTCCTTTTCCAGTTCCAGCCTCAACTCCTGTAAAACCTCCCGGCAGGTCTGGATCTTTCTCTGTCCCACCCAGGGAATTCGATCTTTGAAAAACTGCTTTTCCTGACGGACCAGTGTCTTTGCCTTTCGGCGCCCGGTCCGGGTAAGAACCATCAGGCTGGAAGTTTTGTGTCGCGGATTCGCCTGACGTTCTAGAAAGCCTTCTTCCATGAGAAGATCCACTACCTGCTGCATTCGCTGCCGACTGAGCGCCCGCCTGTAGGCCAGATCCGGAACCGACATGGAACCTGCCGAATAGACGGTAAGCATTACAAATCGGCCGGTGCGGCCTCCACAGAATGATTGCCTGGATTCAATATCCTGAAGTGCAAAATAGGCACGATAGATTTCATCCGCCACTTCGAGGAGGGTTGATTCTCGTCCGGAATGCGACATTCCTCTTTGTCTACCTATTTGCTATTTTGACAAGTAGATTGTCGAAGCATGGGAAAATTCTGGTGGCGATTTGGCGTAGTCATTATCTCGGAATTGACTGAAACCCGGAGGAGTATTCCATAAGCTCATGATTAATGTAGTGTTATGGATTTTACTGGTAGTGTTCTATCTGGCCGTATCCTTTGTTCCGGGCATCGCTCCCGGCGCAGAAGCTCAAAATACCGGCGTCTTAATGGGACAAATCATTCTGGGAGCCATCTGGGTGGGCTTTCTTGGCTATTCGTTATATTGCTCTTATAGAGAAAGCCTGGTAAAGACTGTTCGAAGGATGTTTGCCTGGCACTGGGGGCGTCAGATCGGTCTGGATCTATATCTGGGACTGCTCATGTTTTGCGGAATGATCTTTCTTGTAGAAGGAAGCCTCTGGATTGCTCTGATATGGCTGGTCCCCACGCTTATCTACGGAAACCTTGTACCGCTCTTCTATGCAGCCACCCGACTACCGATGATTGTTTCCGGTTTCGCCTTCGCAGGCTGAACTTCCGGATGAGACAGGGCACCAGAGTACAGGCTATTTCCAGGACAGGGGCGAAAGCTCGCCCCTTTTTGTAAAAAATGGTAGAATAGCCGGGGGGCCAGCCATAATGGGCAGGGTTATCTGAACTCTGGACAGAAATATTGAACGGCCGGCAAGTCATAACTATCCCCCTGTTGATCTTCGCTATCAACTGCTGGCTACATCCCGTGTATCAGCAGGAAGATACGAATTCATCCGGCGAAGAGCAAGGCTTACTGGCACTTATAGCGGGAAGCAACTCCAATAGTGCAACAAATAGAGGCTTCAAATATATCTTCGTCACTGCGGCCACTCCCACAGGAGGAGGCGTAAATGGATTATCCGGTGCCGATTTGCTTTGCCAGACCGATAGTCGAAATCCCGGACCCGG
>JBHIXQ010000064.1:0-9139 GCA_041984705.1 Leptonemataceae bacterium
TCCCAAACGTTAAACTTCAACGCCTTGTGAGCGTTGATAGCACTCATGTTGTGATTGATAATCATCCTGCACTCCTTTGCCTCTTTTCACCTATTTCTGAGGAAGCAGGTGGGAGAATGCATATGCACACTCCGTCCGAATGGCACCGGCAAACCGGCCGGCTGCAGTGTACACAGGATCAGGTTCCTATCAATTCTCTCCATCCGATGGCTGCACCGGCACCGAACTGGCGAACTCGTGAAAGCTCACATCATCCCTGGCCGGTAGCAGTCATCTACTGGAGAAACACGAATGCTGGTTTAACTATTCCTCCTCGCGCTGAAAACGCTTACCTCAGTAGTTGCAATACTGATTGCGGGCGAATATTCGCCTGCGACAGCATCGCCGTTCCTGTTTGAACCAGAATCTGGTTCTTGGTAAAAGCAGTTGCTTCTTCGGCCATATCCACGTCGCGAATACGGCTTTCGGATGCCTGGGTGTTTTCGTAAGCCACCATCAGACCTTTGGCTGCATGCTCCAGACGGTTGTAATAGGCACCCATATCGGCGCGTTGCTTGTTGATTCGATCAAGCGCTGCGTCCAGGGTTCCAATTGCTTCATTGGCGAATTCTGCTGTAGAAATCGTCATGATATTTCCGTCCATCTGCTTGAGATTGAGTGCATTGGCAGTCATTGTCTGAATATACACTCTTTCTCTATGGTGCTGATTGGGCCCGATGTGAAACCACATGGAAGACTGTCGGGAATTTCGTGCGAATTCTCCCAGAAACAGGTTCATGGTATTGAACTGCGCCTGTGAAGCGATACGATCCACTTCATCCACGAGAGCAGAAACTTCAACCTGGATCATCTGTCGATCCTGGGCTGTGTAAATACCGTTGGAAGATTGAATGGCAAGTACACGAATTCGCTGAAGAACGTCGGCCACCTCGGCCAGGTATCCTTCGGCGGTCTGAATCATGCTCATTCCGTCTTCGGCATTTCTTTCTGCCTGTCTCAGTCCACTGATCTGAGCTCGCATCTTTTCAGAGACGGCCAGACCGGAAGCATCGTCTCCGGCGCGATTGATTCGCATCCCGGAGGACAGTTTTTCCATGTTCTTATCAACATCCCAGTGCTGAAATTTCAGCGTGCGATGGGAATTAATCGCTGAAAGGTTATGGTTGATTATCATTCGTTTCCTCCTTGAAACGCGCCGGCGTCACCCGGCATTCATGTACACTCCGCTTTTTTTGGGCCATCCTTGCGCCCTTTCTCTGTGAACGGAGTTCTATCTTTATCTGTATCTACTTTCGATGGAGGAAGGAACGAGCTTTAGCCCGAACCGTAAAAAAAACGACTCAGGCTGCAAAAAAATTGCGCTTCATTTTTGAGCCCTACGACGGCCTGCAGGGGCTTATTCGGGCTCTGGAGGGCTTTTAGCTTTAATGCCTCACAGAAGACTCATCGGCCGAGGGCCCGTTTGCTTTAGAAAAAAATCAGGAAATCCCAGATTAGAACAGAATGGACGGGAACAATAGGGCCCATCGCTCCATCGGACCTGTAATCAAATGTCCAGGAGGTTGATCTGAAACCGCGCCGGTCCCGGATCACCAGACCCGCCCACAATGCAAATTGTACCCGGAGGATTTGTAGCCTGACCTATGGACCATTCGGTGGGTTGGACGTGCAGAAGATAAACATCTTCCTGCAACTCAGCGGTTCCCTCCAGACCGTTCTCCTTGCTGAATTCTAGAAGTTCGTCTTCCATACTGAACGGAATTTCTGTATAGAAGGAAGCCGTATCCTCTCTCGTACCAAACGAAGCCACATGCGAGCTAAAATGCGTCATCCCGCATCCCCCGCCGCTACTGTATCCCGGCTGAAAAGAAATAGAGTAGCTGCCTGCCCTTTGCACATCCAGCATTACCTGGCAATAGCTACCATGGCTGGCTTCCGGAGCAGAGGAGCAATACAGACAGCCGCTCGCTCCATCAGCGTCCACCGGAATAAGCCATCCTCCCGGCCACTCATTGTACAGGCCGGCCCCGGGATTCAAATTGTATTCCGCGCCCAGACACGGGTTCAGTGTCATGATTACGGCGGCCAGCTCCGCATCTGGAAGACCAAACAGATCTGATTCTTCAGATCCTTCCAAACCAATCAATTGGCAATTGCTGGAAAGCCCGGATGCAAGCAACATGACGACTAGCCCAAAAAATGCCGGAGAAAAAATCCCATAAGATTTCCGAAAAATGGCAAGACCGTGAGCCAGGCAACGTCGATTGATTATGAAAAAGCTCATGGAATTCTGCATGCCTCCGCATTGAAATAGATCCCGGGATCATCGGTGCAATACCTCGAATCTACAAAATCTGCCGTGTAACTTTCCCTGCGGAGGAGCTCCGGCATCGCAGCACAATAGGTACGCATATAATCCCCGCCCGGGAAGGGGTACTCCCAGAAGAATTTTATTACAGTCTCTCTTTCCTTGCCAATAGCGATTACGCAGACTTCATCTTCCGAGGTTAGATACTCAGCATCCGGTCGGCAGGGTTCGCTCGAATAGGCATAGCACATGTCCGAAGCCTCTACATCTGGAGGGCCATGAAAATCCATACAAACATCTCGGTCATCACCTGTGATGTCCGAGCGGCTGCTCAGTGTGGCCAGACAGGAACCGCGATATGCGGGCAAAACAGAAGAACCATCCGCAGAGAGAGCCAAAAGTATTGTTTCCTCTTCGCTGGCTTCTTTTTCCTGATTGAGCCCCAGATAACTGCAGCCGGAAAGGAATAGCCCGGATACCAGGGCAACCGGGAGCATGAGTCTACTCAATTCACTGGACAACACGTTCTTCATATTATGACCGCACACATATAGCGTATATTTGCTATAGTTATTCTTCTTTAGTAGATTTCAACCCCGTTTTCCCCCGAAAGCAGGCTTTTGGCAGGAATTATTTTACTGGCCTTTGAGTTGGAACGGGACAGGCAAAAATGAATCGAATTTCCCTTTGCTATCTTCAGTGATGTGGCGAACGAAAGCATTGGCCCTAATCGCATGATGGCAATTCATCCAACCTGGGACCTGCCCCTGCTTTTTCCTGCAAGAAAAGTGGTCTTCCTTTTCGGGATTTGGAAGGCAAATTGCCAGGATTGTATTTATTTACATTTCAGGCGATGGGATCTCCTGTCGTGTAAAAGATGCTTCCCATATCCTATCATGAAATCTATACCTCGGCCATTTCACCTCATGCGCGATTTCCGCGGGATCGGTATCGCCTGGTGCATGAAGAAATCCAGGCCAGAATCAAAGAAAATCCGGGCCTGGCTATTCGAATTCAGCAGTCTATTCCGGCGGCCAGGGGTGATTTGCTTCTGGTTCATGACGAGTCCTACGTGGATGCATTCCTGCATGGCCGTATGACGGATGCAGAGATTCGCCGGATTGGATTTCGCCCCTGGACTCCGGAGTTCGTAGAGAGAACCCTTACCATAACCGGCGGAAGCATTCAGGCTATGCGAACGGCCCTGGAAGAGTCCCGAGTAGCAGGAAACCTGGCCGGGGGCACGCACCACGCTTTCGCGGATCACGGAGAAGGATTCTGTGTGTTCAACGATCTGGCTATATGTGCTCGCATCGCGCGGCGGGAATATGGGATCAAGAGAATCGCAATTATTGATTGCGATGTTCATCAGGGAAACGGAACTGCCTCAATATTTTCCGGCGATTCCAACGTGCTTACCTTTTCTATTCATGGCGCAAGAAACTACCCTTTCCGTAAAGAAAAGAGCGATGTGGATATAGAGTTACCGAATAATACAGATGATGATACCTATATTGCCAGCCTCAAGCAGGCTCTGCCTCAGGCCCTCTATCCTTTTGAGCCAGAACTGATTTTTTTCCAGGCGGGCTGCGATCCGCTCAAGGAAGACACCCTGGGAAAACTGGATTTGACACGCAACGGACTTGATAGAAGGAATCAACTGGTATTTCAGCATGTGGCCTACTGGAACTGTCCGGTGGTCATCTTTATGGGTGGTGGCTATGCAGATCCTATCCAGGCATCGGTGGCCTGCCACGCAGATGTTTTTGAAGAAGCGGCGGCTCTCAGGTCCACGGTATCCGGCGGTTATTGATGCTCTGACGTGAGATCCAGGTCTTCAAAAGTGCGATGGACCAAAGGTCCGGGTCCCCGGAGGGATCATGATAGAACTTAGCCTCAATTCAGCGAAAAGGCAAACGCAGGCACTGGTTGCACACAATTGCTGCGATTCGATGGGAAGCGACGCCCGTTTTCGGGCGCGCCATAAGGACCGGGGATTCTACAGTTTTTCCAGCATGCCCACCAGGTCATCTGCATGCTCTTCTTCCATTGCCAGAATATCTTCCAGCATGCGTCGAGTGGTAGAATCTCGGGGACCAATGTAGTCTATCATTTCGCGATAACTATCAATAGCGATTCGCTCGGCTACCAGGTCTTCTTTGATCATTTCGATCAGGTTTTTCCCTTCTACATATTCTGCATGGCTTCGTGTGGCCAGGCCTTCCGGGTTGAAATTGGGTTCTCCGCCCAGCTGCACAATTCTCTGAGCAAGCTGGTCGGCATGCTGCTGCTCTTCATTGGCATGCTGCAGGAATTCTTGAGCCGCTGCCTCAGCATTTAGACCATCGGCCATGTAAAAATGCCTTTTGTAACGAAGAACGCAGACAAGCTCGGTGGCCAGAGCCGTATTCAGTAGCTCCACTACCTGCTCCACATCTGCCTGATACCCTGCAGTAACAGCGCCCTTTTCGATTTCCTTACGGGCTCTTTCTCGCAGTGTTTTTACATCGGTCAGAAATGGTTTTTCGCTCATGATATCTCCTTTGACAGGACGGGCCTGTGCGTTCAATGGCAGACCGGTAGGTTCAGATGGTCAAGTCATTCATACTGGACCAAACTTGCAGAAAACACCCTGCACTGCGTGGATTCGCATCCAGTCAAGCTTTAGATCCAGGGATGCGTTCCGAATGGATCAATCCCCGTGGAAAAATTGACGAAGCACCGGAGGCCGGTCTATTTCTCTGATTCAGGCACACCCTCAGAGGACGGGTTTTTGAGAATATCCATATCCATCTCATCGCGATTATAGTAATCTACATAGTCCACTTCCTCGATGGGAAGACGATAAAGTCCATCCGGAGCAAATAGAAATAGTAAACCTCCGGCTTGAGCGATAATCGAACCGGCATGCCGGGTACCTTTATTTAAGTGCACAACCTCCAGAACCGGGTAAGCCTTCTTGAATTCCTCGGCTGAATCGATCTTGTTTGAAAGCTTCAATTGCTTTTCCAGGTCATCCCCGCTGGTTTGCACTTTCTTTTTATAATTCTCTTCGATGGATCGAGCAGCCTCTTCTCTATCCTCGGAATCCTCACTGAGACCTGCTTCTCTGGCTTCTTGAAAATCCTCATCGGGCAAAACAGGCATCAAAGAAGCTTCCTGAGCATCCCTGGCCAGTTCTTTTTCGCTTGCCTCGGATACTGCAGGCGCTGGCTCGCTGACCGCCTTTTTCGCCAGAGAGTCCGCATCCTCGGTGGAATCCAGAACTGTGGCCGTGGCTTCATCCCCTGCCTTGAGAGAAACCGGAATCTCCATTTGATCGATTGCTTCGGAAAGTTCAGGGTACTTCTCCACATCGCTCTGGCGAATTCGATCCAGAACCGAGTCATCGCGACTTAGATTCACTTCTCCTTCCAGAACACGCACCTTGACTCGATCCTTTTCATCGCCGGCCTCCACAACGAATGTAGTACCCTTGACATCTACGTTGATTCCTCCGGAACGAACTCTAAAAGGAAGAGGTCCTTCTCCACTGTAATCTACAATGATGGATCCGCGATTCAATTGCAGCACCCGGTGCTTTCTTGCATCCGGCGGGATGTAGAGTTCGCTGAAGGGCTTTAGCCGTATTGCGAATCCCCCTTCTCCTTGAATGTCCGCCGCATGCTCTCTGGTAATGATTGTATCGCCGGGTGCCAGCGGGTAACCGGAACTAACGGAAAATTCCTCATCGTTTCGAAGCAACCTGGCACTTCCAGGTGCATAGAGCAGAAGGAACTTTATTTCACCTGGCTCAAGATCTTCCGGCGCTCCCGGATCACGATTGTCTTTTCGCACAATTCTTTGCTGAGTGGCATCGCATAGAAGCTTTAGATTCCTGATTCGACAGGGCCGTCGTTCTCCATTCAATTCCAGATACCCATCCGCTCCATTGATGGTAAGACCTGAATCGTCGCTGACCATGTCCTGACGAATGCGACCTTTGAATACTGCACCTTCTGGAAATCTGTATTCGAATGCACCCACCGGGCGTCCATCCTTGAAGTATCCCTTCAGGATTGTGCCGGATGAAAATCGATATTCTCCGGTCCCGTTTCTAATTCCGCTTTCAAATTCACCTTGATAAACACTGCAATCAGCGAATTCGAATTTCCCGGTCCCGTTCTTGCAGTCTCCAGAGAGACATCTAGATTCGCAGGAATATGTCGCAGGTTGTGAGCTTTCTTTCAGGCGTCCTCTTTCCCCGGTTGCACAGGTGGCAAGAGGCAGCAGAACCGCAAAAGAAAGAGCAAAAAGCGATACAGACAGAAAGGTTCTTCTTATAGAAATATTGCGCATATAGAGTAACCAACAATTCCGGGCACTATTTCTTTCAGATTATTTCCAAAGGACTAGGCTCGCCAACGAAAAAATCGGATGAATACAGTATATGCGATAAAAGGCGAAGCAGGGCCTCCCGAGAGACCCTGTCACCGAAAGCTTTCTATAGCTTGCAATACGCCGCTGAAGACCCGATCGGGCAGCGGACCCAAATTGTTTTAGCTCTGGTAAGCCGATGCGTAGTCTACGGCATATTGATCGAATGGTAGAGGCTCTCGACCCAGGATCTTTTGGACCGAATCCGTGACAGCATCTGCCTGACCGGCCCTGAGTCCAGCCGCGATCCCGGAGAGCACCTCGATATAGTCCTCAGGCAGCCCTGCCTCTTTGAGAGATACCTTGAAATCCTCCGGATCCACATCCACGTACTGAATATCCTTTCCGGTGGCGCCAGATAACTTCGCAGCTACCTCATTATGGTCCAGAGATTGCGGTCCGGTTAACCCCAGGCCTTCGCCGGAATAGCCGGTGCCAGTAAGTACGCTGGCAGCACAGGCTGCAATGTCTCGGGCATCGATGAATCCTGCCTTGGCATCCCCACCCGGGAAGTAGATCTTGCCATCCGCCAGAATTCCCTGGATCCAGTAGCTGTTAAAATTCTGCATGAACCAGTTGGGACGTAGTATGGTGGCATTCAGTCCACTGTTCAGCACTTCCAGCTCGAGCTTTCTCAGAGGCACCTCCTCCGGCGCAAATTCAACTCCGAAAGCAGTCATGGCCACAATCTTGCCGGGCTTGATCTTTTTGGCTTCGTCCAGGTAGGGCTTGAGAACTGAATACTGGTCCGCCAGACCACCTGGGCTCAGTAAGAACACAGCATCAGCTCCTTTCATATTTGCAGGTTCAGGATCTACGTATTGTACTCCCTTTTTCTCCGGACCTGGTTTGCGACTTACGGCCAGAACATCATGTCCCTGCTTCGTCAATTCCTCCACCAATGGCTGACCTACTGTGCCGGTGGCTCCAAAAACATATACTTTCATATTGGTTTCTCCTGTTAATCTATAGCGAATTGGGCCGAATAGACATCGGCCGAAAACGGCCTTCGCCGAATTCAGAGACAGCGTTTACCTTGAAACCCGAACCGCCATATATAGCGTCTGCCGTGCTTCTCTTCGATGCCTCCCAGAAAAGGATAACAAAGCAGGTTTAGACGCAAATACCTGTTAGTCGAATTTTCCCAACGAATCGTCTCATTTTGATAGACGATTCGTATGATTCTGCCAAAAAAAGATGACCGCCATGAAAAGGATGCCTAGATTGAATCCGTGGATCTGCTGAGTCGAATATCCGAGTCCATTCAGGGCTCTGTGGCAGCCCAGGCCCGGATGCAGGGCCGATGGGGACTCAGGTATGCATGCGATTTCACAGCCAGTTTTCATGTTATCCTGGGAGGAACTTGCACAGTTCGGTGTAATACCACCAATCAGACATTGGATTTGAATCCCGGAGACCTGGTGTTTTTTTCCAGGGGCTTCTATCATGAGATAAAATCGGATCTATATGCCAGCTCCATCGATATAGAACAATATCGCGAAGGAGAGGTGGCAAATTCGGGAAAAGAGCGACTGGCCGGAGGCGAAGCCAGAGTTCAGAAAAGCCGCAATCAGAGAACAGGATCTGGCGGAGTCCGCACAAAACAGGAAATCGAAGACCCAACCACGCCAGACCCTTCTTCTTCGGAAGATGTAACCTCCGGCGGCGAAACCCGATTCATTAGTGGTAGATACCTG
Source organism: Leptonemataceae bacterium (assembly GCA_041984705.1). GTDB lineage: Bacteria > Spirochaetota > Leptospiria > Leptospirales > Leptonemataceae > UBA3465. The sequence goes on from JBHIXQ010000064.1 coordinate 8,422, forward strand.
TTTCCTTCAGGCCCCATGCATCCATTGTTTCGCGCATTGCCGGACTACTTTCATATTCGAGGTTCCAGCCTGGGACCACATGATTCGATAAAACACCTGGTGGAGCTGCTTTCTGCGGAATTCCTTCGCAAAGATGCTTCGCACATCATCCTCAGCAGACTCACCGATACTCTGTTTCATTATATTCTAAGGCACTGGATTCTGGAGAATGAATCCGAAACTCACTGGAGCGCGCTTTATTCCGATGAAGCGGTACTTCGAGCTATCGAGTCCATGGAGGACGCTCTGGACCGAGCGTGGACAGTGGAAAGCCTCGCCCGAGCGCAGGGTCTATCCAGAGCCACCCTGGCCCGTCGATTCAAGGAAGTAACGGGAACCGGCCCCATGGATTATCTAAATCAGATTCGCATGCAGCGAGCGGCACGCCTGATTCAGCAGGAATCAGGGACCATCGAGCATGTTGCCAGATCTGTAGGATATGACTCGCCGTTTTCCTTTTCCCGGAGCTTCAAGCGAACCTTCGGAATGGCACCTGCAAGCTTCAGAAAGAATCAAAAAGGGATGGCTAAAAACTCTACCGGCGACCGGCCCCGGACTTCTTGAGCTTTCCTCTTCGTCCGGAGGATCCAGACGAACCTTCGCTCTTTTCTGAGGACCCGGAGTATTTTCGCTTGCGATTCGCAGCCTTTCTTGAGGCGCGAAACCCATCTCTTGAGCC
>JBHIXQ010000065.1:0-9107 GCA_041984705.1 Leptonemataceae bacterium
CTCCAGAGCACAGGAACTATATGAAGAAGAAGCGGTGGAAACGGACTATTACAAGCGAAACTTAAAGAGGCTGTCCGAGATTCGAGAAACCTTCGGTATGAAGTACGCCTATATAATGGACGTAAAGGGTCCGGAAGAATTTATCTTTCTATTTGATACTGCAAACTATACAGAGGATAGACATTACGATCCAGAAGCGGTGACCTTTCTCGATCCCTATGACGATGCACCGGATACCCTTAAGCTGGCAGTATCCACCGGTAAGGCGCAAATCTCGGATGAGCCCTATACCGATCAATGGGGCACCTACAGAAGTGCATTCTATCCCATTCAGGATGCCAACGGAAATGTAGTCTATGCCATTGGTGTGGATCTTGATATCTCGGACCTACTATCTCTGCAAAGGGATGCACTGATCTTCACCGGCATCGCAATTCTTATCGCAATAATGCTTGCCGTATTTCTGGGACTGGCCCTGAACCGGTGGTTTCTGACTCCAGTTACAACGCTGGTGGATGCTTTACACGGAGCAACATCCAATCTGGATTTGACTGTGCGATATGATCTGCAGCGAAAGGATGAGCTGGGAGATCTATCTGCCAGTCTAAATGATTTTTCTGAGAAGCTGGCCATCACTGTTTCTGGCATAGCGAAGCAGGCAAATGAACTGGCTTCTTCCAGCGAAGAGCTGTCCGCAACCAGCAGCCAGTTTTCGGAGAATGCACAGAGTCAGGCTGCCAGCGCAGAGCAGATCACAGCATCCATCGAACAGATCGGAGCATCTATGAAGCAGGTTACTGAAGGTGCGCGAATGCAATCCGATGGTGTTAATGACTTACAGAAAAAAGTGGAGGATCTCTACAAAAGCATTCAATCTTCCTCCGAACGACTGAAAGAGACCCGGACCATTTCCAGGGAGATTACCGTAAGCGCACAGGAAGGTTCCAGAAGACTGGGCGAGCTTCGAGAAAGTATGGGGCGATTATTGAAAAGCTCGGACGACATGACCATGATCATCGATATCATCAATGGAATATCAGAAAAGATCAATCTACTCAGTCTGAATGCATCCATTGAAGCGGCCCGGGCCGGAGATGCCGGTCGAGGTTTTGCCGTAGTAGCCGGAGAAGTGGCCCGGCTGGCAGAAGAGACCGCCAGAAGTGTGGGAAACATAAGCGAATTGATCGATTCCAATACGAAAGAGATTACAGAAGGACAGAATAATCTAAGCACCACCACGGAAACCTTCCATACAATCAATGACCATGTTTCCAGGATTACAAGCAGTCTCGAAAGTGTGGGCCATGATGTAGAGTCGCAAAGAGAATTTGGAGAGCTGGTGGATCAAAGCGCGCGAAACATAGATAGCCGGGCCCGGGAAATTACGACGTCCATCGCGGAGCAGGAAAGCGGCGTAAATGAAATCACTCAGTCCATCTCAAGCATCAGTAACATTGCAGAGCAACATTCTGAAGGCGCTTCCGAGATATCTACCAATGCTGATTCGGTAGCCTCGATTTCAGAATCTTTACGGCAGGATATTGAGAGATTCAAATTCTAGGTCCAGGTCTCCAGGGGCCGGCGCGGGCTTATGGTCTTTTATATAGATGAATCTGCCAGGCCAGGGTCTTTCGCAAGGCTACCCTGGAAAATCCCCGGTCATGCATAATTCTTTCCACATCCGACGTAGAATGAATGTACATTCGGTAGTCCGGATCATAGAATCGAACAAAGAAGTTTCCAATTCTCCCCAGAAGCCTGAAGAGCTTACCGTCCCTGGGAAATACCAGTCCCACCGCCAGATTCGCACGGTCTGCCGCCATTCCCAGAAGCTCCTGCATCAGTGGATAACAGCAAATCACTCGATCCAGAGAAACTACATCGGCACCGAGACCGGGATCCTGCTGAGCCAGTTCCACAAAGTCCCCATGGAAGTAGCGGGTACTGGCTTCATTGCCACGTCGCCTGGATTCATCTCTGGAAAGATCAATGTAGGCTGATGCGCCGTCTACCTGGATGGCATCGCGCAAATTATGAGCAAACAGTTCGTGCTGAATCACACCTACACCACCACCAATATCCAGCAGACTGCGCTGTCCTGCCAGAGGCTTGAGGAAGTGCAGCAGGATGGATGTAGATTTCCTGGGGCCGAACCAGCGGTAGGATCGGAGCTCTCGACGGGCAAGCTTGCTATCGAAAACCCTTTCAATGCCCTGGCATTGACTGCAACTCATGACCTATCATCCAACGGACTTCCTGCTCCGGTAAATCATTTTCCTTGTTACTGACATTTTCTAAAAAGGAAGCGAAGCCTGCACCGCCTCTATGTTGAACGATAACATCAAGAACCCGATTACCGGCCCGGAGATTCATCAGTACTGAAATTGAAAGCAGAGGGTGGCGAATCAATATTTCTCATCGCACCTCTCAAGAAAGAAATATTCTGATTTTGAACTCCGGCCATTGCGAAACCGTCTCCAACCCGCCCCCACCCAGGAGCAGAAGTGCTGAGTGAATAGCCAGTCCCTGTCCTGAACCGGCTCTGGCTTCTCCTCGGTCGCTTTGAGCCTCCTGCGGTGATTTCAGAGTCCATGGATCTTGCTCGAATTCATCCGATTTTGCACGAGTAGATCCGGGTCTTGCGGCCCGGGCGCCTTCGGACGAATCTGGCTCTATGAGCCAATTCAATCTTCCACCACCGGGGAGTTCGGAGATTCGAATACCAGAACCGGAGTGCACCGCAGCATTGTGCAGAATCTCTCGAATTGCATAAAACACAGTCTCCTTTTCCGGAGCTTCCAGATCTGGTTCTTCTTTAACTTCGATTGTGCCCGGTGCATATCCGCTTCTTCCCATAGTCTGGCGAATACCTTCAAGAAGTCCCTGCTTTAACAATGTATTGTCATATCCGGGCATCTCCTTCAGAAGTCCTGCGATGGTGCGATGCAGACTGCTTAGCCTTTGAATGCTCTTCTCTGGTAGACCCTTTTCCAGAATGAGGCTGTGAATCTCCGGCAGAACATCATCGTGCAGCGCTCTTCGCGCCATGGTTTCTGTTAGCTTTCTGGATTGCTGATAGTCTTTTTGCAACCTCATGAGGATTCGGGAGAATTGAAATAGCGCCATAGCATCCAGAAGTCTCTCGCCCGTGGATCGTGCAAATTCAGCCTCCTCTCGGGTCAATCCGGCCCCATAAAGATACAGTTCACCTTGCTCGCTACCCTGGCCCAGAACGATCACTTCCTTCTCCAGACCCGGTCTCAATTCTTCGAAAGAAAAGGATCGAACAGCCTCATGCCCCAGAATGGATGCATAGGTGCCTCCGGCCACGATTCGCACACCAACCAGTCCCAGCTCTTCGCATAGATGTTTCAGCACAGATTCTGCAGGATCTCTTTTTTCTTCAAACAGTCTCTGATATAGATCTGCAGTACCGGATTGCATTCTGGCCAGCATTCTTTCCCGGTCCTTCATCATGCGATATTCCAGATACCCGGCCTGAAACCCCAGAGAACTAACAAGAATGAGAGCCCATACAATGCTTTCCTGAAAATAAAGCAGACCCAGACTGAGAGCTGATATCAGAAATAGAATTGCGATGTTCTTACGGAAGTATCGCAGCATTCCCAGTCTTGGCATATGGCCACTGAATACTTCGTATCTTACCGAAGCCTGGCTCACTGCTATGAGCGCGACCAAAATGCAAAGCTGTGCCAGGATATCCATGATTAGAGGCGTGGTATCGCCAGACCAGCCCAGAAACCAGGAAACCACTGTAATCAGAATCAAGATCAACAGCGAATACGCTCCTAGCTTCAGAAGATGACGGCCAGCGGGATCCCCTGTAGCCGATCGCATGGTTAGAAGCAGGGCCGCAAAACCAGCAGGCAGGGCACAGGCCAGCCCCAGAAAAAACAGGCCCAGGTTGATTTCTCCACTGGCCAGAGAGCGAATCACTGATTCATGGGGAATCAGCAAATCGAATAGCAGAAAGGCCAGATACACGATTGCAGATACAATAGAAAAGATTGCAGGTGTCCTTCGGGACGGGCCTTGAGGTCTTCTACGCTCGCTCACCGCAACATTCACCAGAAACATGAGCGAAAGTAGAGCTGCCAGATACAGTGCCCCTGGAAGCCAGAGTCTTATCTCGTTCAGTTGGCTGTATCGAAACCATACCAGTCCCAGAGTGTGCAGCACGAAGAAAGTACCGGCTACAATTAGAGATAAACCGGCTAGAAGCGCAGGATAACTGCTTCGCCTTCCATTCCAGAAAAGAACCGAACCCTGGTAAAATAAAATGCCAACAATCCAGAGAGAAAAAAGCGATGCTGCTGAAAAAAGAACAAGGATGGTTATCTGGGTCATTCTTCGAAACTCTGCCCTTCTGAATCCCACTGTAGAAATTTATTTTCGCGCACGATGATTGCTGCTCGTGTCCGAGCTACTTTTTCATCCGTGGCTGAATCGTTTAATCCCCAGATGGAATAGATTTGACCATTGATTCGACTGATGGTTCTTTTGTCCTTGAAACCCATCTTCCTGGCAATCTGCTCGTTGCTCATCCCGGTTGCCAGCATCTCGGCTACCTTTCTTTCGTTAGGCTCAAGTATTTCCAGAGGCGAACTGGCGGATCGTACTTCCGATACTCGATCCTCAACCTCCGGATCTATAAAACTTCTTCCAGAAACGGAGTCGCGAATCAGAGGAGCGATCATTTCTGGCAATAGATAGTTGGACTTTCGCACATAGGCAAAGTGGCTCAATATTCCGGATTCCAGAAAGTCCTGGAAGTAGCGGCTATCATCCTGAATGGAATAGAATACAACAGGCATTCGCGGAAACTCTGCACGAATCTGCACAGCACATTGAATTCCGTTTTCGCCTTCCAGCTGTACATCCATCAAGAGTGCTGCCGGGGCTTCCTGAAGACAATACTGAAAGGCCTCTTCGCCGCTACCGCATTGAAACAGAATCTGAAACCCCTGGGCTGCCAGGCCACGGCCCAGCCCTTCTCGTAGTCTTGAATTGTCTTCAATTATGCCCAGCTTCATTCCTTTCTACCGTTAGATGCAGATTCCAGTTCTTTGTCGGCACCCGCGGGCCACACCCCGAACGGATTCCCCATTACCCTCATAGCCTGGCCGCCCGGTCCTGAAAGTAAAGCACCTGAGTGCTTCTGTAGATACACCCGGAAGGTTTTTTTTCGGAGCTTTCCGGGGTATAAATCACCATAAGAAAAGCCCGGGAGGTAGACTATGCTCAGTCCAACAAAGGCTAGAAAAATCATCAAGACCAGACCGTTCTACAGAAATCTTAAGCCCACTTCACCATGGGAGACATTTCTGAACCATTTCGAGTCTGGATCGGCAGTGCCAGACCCATCCAGCTGGGCAACTCCGTTTTATCCGAATCTATCGGATCTACAGAAACGAAGACTGCTTGGATCTCTGGATATCTTCCGTCAGGGAGAAACCGGCGAAGGGAGGATACTGAATGAAATAGAAAAGGTATCCTACTTTCCGGTAGATCAGGAGTATCGAAAATCTCTGCGGCTCTTTGTAGCCGAAGAAGGCAAGCATGCCAGAATCCTGGGACGAATCATTCGTGTTCTAGAGAATGGCGGGTCATCCGGTCCATCTCAGAATCGCACACCCGGAGAGAAAATCGAACAAACAGATGAAAGAGATACAATGAATCAGAAAGAAGGCTTTAGCTACAGACTTTTCTATGCGGCCCGAGGCCTCATGGGAGTTCGACTCAAGCTCATGGTTCTTCTTTGCGCAGAAATTATTGGCTGCGAATGCTACGGCATTCTGGGCCGAGCGCTCAAGCATTCGGAGTCCGGCAAACAATTGCTGGATATTCAAAAGGACGAGGAGATGCATTTACGATTTCATTGCCAGTTCTTTCATCTTCTGGGGCGAAAGCCCATCTATAGAAAGCTACTGGTACTGCTTTATCTCCCAATCGCGCTCAGTGCCTGCCTAACAGTTCTTCTGGAACATCGCTTCACGTTTCAAGTATTCCAGTGCAGCTTTCGGGAAGCGGCCAGGCTCTTCATGAAGCGAATTCGCATGGGAATGAACTGGATCAATCACGGAATATCGATAGATGCTCTAAATACCGGGGAGGTGGTGCGATGAAACCGAGCAATATTCAACACGTAGCATTTATAATGGATGGAAATGGCCGATGGGCTTCCCGACAGGGATTGGATCGCAGTCATGGCCACAGGGCGGGCATGGAAACCCTGGAAAAAATCGTGATGGCATGCAGCGAAAGGCAAATCCCCTACATATCATTCTACGCATTCTCCACGGAAAACTGGAAAAGACCGGCCAGGGAGATACGGGCCATCTTTCTTCTAATGGAGTATTTCTTTCGCAAGAGGATGAAGGACCTGGCCGGGCAAAACATTCGTATACTGATCTCTGGAGACTGGTCTGCACTGCCGGCCAGGAGCCGCGACATCGCTTCCCGATGTATTCGGGAAACAGCTCATTGTTCCGGCACAACGGTGAATCTCTGTATGAACTATGGAGGACAGATGGAGCTTCGCAGAGCCTGTGCACTATGGGCTGCTCGCTGTCAGGAAACCGGTGAATTCTCCATACCCGACGAAGCCGAGATGCAGGATCTCCTCTACTCTGGATTGCCGAACGTCGATTTAATGATTCGAACAGGTGGAGACTTTCGAATCTCCAACTTTCTACTCTATCAGATTGCCTACGCAGAGCTTTTCTTTTCTGAGCTTTCCTGGCCAGAATTCGGAGAAAAGGACCTGGACGAAGTACTGCACCGGTTTATGGCCCGGGACCGAAGGCTTGGAGGACTTTCTACAGCTACAGGAGCCATCTAAAAACGAAGCTTTTAGTTGCCGGGCCCCATTGACTATGTATTCCAGTAGTTTGCATGGGGCCCGGCATTCTACTGTTTGCGTCCCGTTACAGGGGGAAACAATGAAATCGATCAAAGGCAAGGTGGCAGTTATTACCGGAGCTTCTCAGGGCATAGGCCGGGCCATCGCCCTGGAACTGGCCAGGGAAGGGGCCTCGGTGGCCCTTATCGCACGTAGCAAGGAAAAGCTGATGGCTGTGGCTTCGGCAGCGGAAGCTTTGAATGCTCGTGCAGGAGTTTACCCCTGCGATGCCACCGATTCCAGCGCTCTTCGAAGAGCGCTGGATCAAGTGCAGGCCGATATGGGTCCTGTGGACATCCTGGTAAACAATGCAGGCGTAGGTACTTTCAAACCCCTGGAACAGATGAATGCCACCGAAAGCGAAGCTCCGGTAGCATTACCTTTTGGTGCAGCCGTGGTAGCCACACACCATGTGATAGGCGGAATGCTGGAAAAGGGCCAGGGCCATATCGTCAATCTAACCAGCCCGGCGGGTTATTTTCCCTTTCCCTATATGGTTCCCTATACTGCTGCCCGATTCGCCATAACAGGTTTATCGCAAAGCCTGCATGAAGAGTACAGTCGAAGAGGTATTGGAGTTACCCTGCTCTGCCCCGCTCAGGTAGACACCGGATATTTCACACAGAACGATGCAGATATGGGATGGTATCCTCGGCTGGCCCGAATCTTTCCGGTGCTCAAACCAGAAGAGGTAGCCATTCAGGCAGTCAAATGCATCAAGAAGAATAAGAGAGAGAAGATCTTTCCCTTCCTGCTATGGTTCGCGGTTAAATTCTATTTGAAGTTTCCCCGGTTCACCTTTGGATTTCTGCGATTGTTTGCTTTGCTCCGGCCAGTAAACGAACCTCCACGATAGCAGAAATCTTCTGTGGATGTTGCCGGTTATTTTCCAGCATTGTGCGATACGGTGGGGGTAGACTACCTTACAGAGTCAAGATCAAAGGCTCCTGATTGCGAACAATCAATGTATGCTCGAATTGAGCTACGTAGCTTCCATCATGGGTAGTCAGAGTCCAGCCATCGGAACCTTCCAGGGCGAACTGAGCGCCCGTGGAAATGAATGTTTCGATGGCAATTACAGCACCGGCCTCCAGGATTCGTTTATCCCGGGGATCCTCGTAATTCAAGATATCGTAGGGTTCTTCATGTAAAGCGCTTCCGGTTCCATGCCCGGCCAGGTTCAGAATAACATTGTATCCTGCTTCGGTGGCCATGGATTGAATCTTTCTACCAATATTTCGAATGGGCATGCCCCCCCGAACGCTGGCCACGGTTTCCTGCAGAATATGGAAGGATGTATCGCACAATCGCTGCTTATCTGCGCTACCTGTTCCCAGGCAAAAGGATGCTCCGGAATCCGCAAAGAAACCATCGCATTCAAGGGACACATCCACATTGATCAAATCCCCATTCTGTAAGACCCTGGACCCGGGAATTCCATGGGCTATCTCTTCGTTAACACTAATGCAAGTCTGTCCAGGAAATCCGTAGGTAAGCTCCGGAGCCGAGCGGGCCCCCTGACCATTAAAATGTTCGTATGCGATTCTATCCAGTTCAGCTGTAGTCATACCTGGAACGGCAGCAGCCCTCATTGTGCGAATGGTACTGGCAACGATCTGTCCCACTCGCTGCAGGGAACGTATCTGAACAGGGCTGCTAATGGACATCTTCTCTATTGAACATTTATGATAAACTCGTCCAGCAATTTCACGGAAAGTATGGGGTTTTTACCAGGTACTACCTGTTTTTAAGGAAGAGCTTCCAGGTGGCATGGGACCGGAGGTCAGTGATTATTGCTGTTGAGCTTCCATTTGCATCATGTAACTGAGGGCATCGGCCACCGGCTCTCTGGAATTTGCATCGAACCTGTTCTGAAAGGATGTAAAATCCTGCTCGAAAATAAAGCATACATACGCCTGGGCAAAACAGCATTCCAGATGACTCATGCCGCTATCGAATGCAGGAGCTTTTTCCGAATTCTTTAAATTATCCGAGTTTTCTGAATTACCCGAGTTCTGGGAATTGCCTGAATCTTTTGAGCTGTTCTCCGAATTCCATTGCGCCAGGCATATGTATGGACCGAAACCCAGCAGAATAGAAATCAATGTTGTGATGGGCATCTCTTCATCTTCATGCCATCCCTGGCCTGAATCGGGTCGCTTCATAGAAATGAAAACTCCAGCGA
>JBHIXQ010000066.1:0-9089 GCA_041984705.1 Leptonemataceae bacterium
TAATAAGTACAACAACCTCGGAGCTGCTTCTGGACACGGCCCCTTTTCCGTTGAGCAACGCTGTGGGGGCTGATCGAGCACCCTTTCTCGAAGGAAGCACTTTCGCCTTTACGTTTTTGCTCTTCTTTCGCGTACCGGCCGATTTCTTTGCTGATGCAAGAGCTGCTCCGGTGGTGGAGTTTCTGGATTTTCTGGTTGTGCTTTTCTTTTTTGCCATTTCCTGGTAAAACATTTCAGCGTTATGCTGATTTCCTTTTCTTAATCTGGTTTTCTGGGCTCGCTTCGCCATCCAACGGTTATTCGAACCCGGTGTAACAGTCTTCAAATAACAGAACCCGGATTCGCCGCCGTCTCAGGGAGGAGTCAGATCCCGAAACCCTCCATCTGGCGCTGCCGCCTGGGGTGGATTATTACGCATTCCTGGAAAGGTGCTACGATCCTGTGGTATAGAAGGAGTTTGCGTTTCCGGTTGCTCAATAGTGGTAAAATCGTAGGGCTCTACCGGCGGTTCTGCACGGGGCGCTTCTGCTACCGGGCTCTGGTTGTTCTGCCTGTTTGCTGGCTGACTTCCGCGAAAATATTGTTCATAGGGCATTACGAGTACGCGAACATTGTCACTCAATGAATCCACAGCTGCATAATCTCTGAGTTCAGGATACTTCTGCAGTAGAGCAGCCATTTTTTCCAGTCGATCCAGATACACCTCGTTCAGGATTTCGCTGGCATGCCTTTTTGCTCGCGCCTGGTCAATGATGCTGATTCTTTCCAGGCGATTATTCAGCAGGTTCTGACCTGCCTGGAGAGTTGCATTGTATCGGCCTGCATCCGGCACGTAAATGCGTTCTACATAAATACGTCGAAATTCAATGCCTTCATGGCGAAAGTAGTTATTCAGTTCTGTTCGCAGATCTCCGCGAACATAGATATTCAGATCATCTTCCAGACCATTGAGAGCCGCCTCATTGGGGGCCAGCTGCCTCATTTTCTCGGCCCAGAAAGAACGCATCCGCAATTCCAGATACGGTTTGAGCTGAGACCAGTCACCTACTGGCAGGCTAAGAAACAGGGAGCGAATTTGATCAACAGAGATGGAATATTCGTAATGGGCCTGCACCTGAACGGCGAAACTATCATCCAGCCCTAGTAACTGGCCAGCCGGGAACTGATAGACCCAGGGAAATCGAAGGAATCGCGGTTCCAGTTGAATTCTGTGTAAACGGATACGTCCAGGAACGGCCAGACCCGGTAAGAAAGTGGTTTCCCCGGGAGAGACAACATCTTCCTGGAGACCATCCACCGTGTCTTCCACCAGAATGGTTTCTCTGTACCCTGCTGTTACTGTGCCTGCGTAGGCCCAGGCTATGACAGATGCTAGCAGTACGCCCCAGAAAAGTGAGCGAAAGAACCGACCAGTCATTTAGACTCGGAGGATTCCTCCTCAGCCTGGATCTGTATCGACCGAGCAAGAATTATGGTGGAGATTGCATGCTTGTAAACCAGAGACTGTTTTCCGTCGTTTTCAATGACGATGGTGAAGTTGTCGAAGCTTACTACACGGCCTTTCAGGGGGACGCCATTCATCAGATAGATGGTGATTTCCATCTTCTCCTTTCTGGCGGAGTTCAGTACCATATCCTGTATATTATTTTTATTTCCCATACAATGGACACCTGAGGCGTTTCTGCAGGAGAATTATTCTTGAACGGCTCTGAGTCAATGATTAATTCCGAGACCGGAGAAAAGATTGGCAGCAGCAGTCTCCAGAGTGTGAACATCCAGCGAATCTACAAACCGAACGTACTGCCTCTTCTGAAACCATATCCTTTGCCGGCGTGCATATTGTCGATGCACGATCCAGAGCTTCTCCACCAATTCTTCTTCGGAAAGCTTACCATCGGCGCAGGCCAGAGCCTCGGGATATCCCAGTATCTGAAGACCAGGACAATTCGATCCAAAGCGTTCTCTACATCCAACGGCCTCCTGGATCAGACCATCCCGAACCATGGCCTCGGCTCGTATCCGCAAGTTTTTCCAGAGTGTTTCCTCTCCCGGGAAAAGAAAGAATCCGGCAAAATCTAGATCCTGTTCTGACTCCTCCTTTCGCTTCCTGGTCCAGAGCTCACTCATGGTCATGCCACTGGTAAGTACCATGGTCAAATAGCGCTCAACACGATAGGCATCATTTGGATGAATACGACCTTCGCCAGGCTGCTCTCCAGGATGGACAATGCAATGCGGATCTTTGCTGGAGAGCAACGCCAGCCTTTCTTCGGGACTCATGCTGCGCACCTGCTCTACTATTGCAGGGTCTTCCTCAAATTCGAAGGGCCCTGTCATAAGGACCTGAAGATAAAAGCCCGCTCCCCCCGTCATCAGGGGAATGCGCTTTCGCGAAAGGATGTCCTGAATGGCCTCCAGCGCAAGTTTGCGATACTGCATGGCTGTAAAGGGCTGATCCGGATCCAGAAATCCCACCAGATGATGCGGGATTCGACGCAGAGTCTCGGCATCTGGAGCCGCTGTTCCAATGGAAAGATGTCTGTAAATCTGTCTGGAATCCAGAGAGACGATTTCGAATCGATCCGGATCCATGGATGCGATCAGATTCGTTTTTCCAGCACCGGTAGGCCCAGCCAGTACAGGAATGGTCTTTGTCAGAGCGCCCCTTCCTTTTCCAGTATCTTCAGGATGTCCGAGGTGCACTGTTCGATAGAGTCATTGACGATTCTATAATCAAACTGCTTGGCTTCTTCCAGTTCTTTGAGTCCGTCGTCCAGACGCAGAAGGATATCCTTTTCCGAATCTGTTCCTCGATGTCGTAGCCGCTCTTCCCATTGCTTTAGATCAGGGGGTTCCAGAAAAATGCTCACTACCTGCTGGCCCATGCGCTCCTTGATGTGTCGTCTACCCTGCACATCAATTATCAGGATTACAGATTGGCCTCGATCCAGAATCTCCTTCACCGATGATTCCGGCACTCCATACAGGTTGCCGTGTACACGGGCATGCTCCAGAAACTCGCCTTTCGCAATGCGATTTTCGAAATCTTCCGGATCTAGAAATAGATAATCCTTGCCATGCTCTTCGCCGGGCCTGGGATCCCTTGATGTAGCGGTAATTGCCACAGCCAGATCGCCCGTCTTTTCCAGTAAATGCCGGACGATGGTATTCTTTCCGCCACCGGATACCGATGACACCACCACTACTCTTGGTTCCTTGCTTTTCACTGGATTCTAGACTCCCGTAATATTGAAACCCACAGAAAACATCCGGTCGCCGGACCTGGCAGATTTGTGTGACGACGGATGGATTACTATGGATTAGCTCTTTTTCTGATACAGCACGCCTTCTTCTGTAGGCCTTGTGGCAAACGGTGTGTCAAGCATCTGCAAACTTTCTGCGTGGCCAATGAATAAATAACCGCCCTTTACCAGCATCTCGTGGAAGCGATTTACCAGCTTCTCCTGGTCGGCACGATTGAAATATATCATTACATTGCGGCAGAAAATACAGTGCATTCCAGGATGCATGGCTTCAAAAAGGTTTTCCACGTCGAATTTGATCTTTTCTCTCAGATCCTGACGAACCTGGTAAGCATCCTGATCCTCCAGTTTACGAAAATAGCGTCTCAGGATATTCTCTGGAATGCGTTCAATCTTACGGCCGCTATAAATACCGGTCCTGGCAAAATCCACGACCCTGGTGGAAATATCCGATCCCAGAAGCTCCCATTCAAAGTGTCCCAGATTCTTCATGGACTCCACAATCTCAATGGCCAGGTTATAAGGCTCCTCACCTGTGGAACATCCGGCGGACCAGAACTTCAGTTTGCTGCCTCTGTGCTCTTTTACAAGGTCCGGAAGAACATATCTCTTCAATGCTTCGAAGTTCTGTGTAGTTCTCCAGAAATAGGACTCGTTGGTGGTAACCGCTTCCAGGAAATGCACCATTTCCTTTTGAGCGGTGGCCTCATCGTTGATGTATTTAAAGTACTCATCATAGGATCCCAGAGACAGAGCTCTCAATCTCTTGCGAAGTCGATTGGAAAGCAGAGTTATCTTATGGTCTTTTAAATGGATATGGGCCTTTTCATGGATCAGTTTTGCAAAACGCTGAAACTGATCTGCATCAAGGTCCGGGATCTCAGAGAAGGAAGTCATGAACGAATCTTACGAGTACGCCTGCGACTGTCCCCGGGCTCTGTGGGCAATTGCAGCACCAGCGCTACCTCCGAGGGAGGAAACCTGGTTGCACGAATAATGTCCGGAGGGTCAAATCCCAGGGTGCCAAGCTCTCGTATGAGAACGGCCCTGGTTTGTGGACTTGTGTCAAGTAGATTGATGCCTGTGCTTTCCAGAAATTCCTGTACCCGGGCGATTCTTCGATCCTGATCGGAAAGGGAAAATTCATCCTCTGCCTTCGGGGGCTGCACTGTTTCATTTTCCGGCGGAGTTGGCGTGGCCTGACGGGATGGTTCTGCGGAATCGGTATTTCCTCTGGTAGCTTTCTTGTTTGATCCTGCTCTTACAGATTTTGCAGTGCTTTCAGAGTCTTTACCGGATTCGCTTCTTTCTGCCGGATAATCTCGAAAGGAGTTGCGAAATTCCCCTTCAGGATCCATGGCAGAAACGTAGTAATCTTTCCGTCTTTCTCTATAATCGGTGTCAGTTGAACCCTCGGATCCGGATTCTGCCCACCCTTCTGCAGCGGTTGCATTTCTGTTCTGGTCCGCCTTTGAGTCTTGAAAACCCGGTGCGCGGGACATTCGATCCACTTCCCGATCGAAAGCTGAGCTCTTTCTCGGGACCGGCACCGAATCGGATTCGCCACCGGCAAAGGCGAAAGCTCCACTGTTTATGCCAAGTACACGGCCTACCATTCCTCCGATGCGTGCCAGGATGCCAGAACCCCTGCCACTGCTGTTGTCCTGGTTCTGGTTCGGCCTTTCGTAGGATTTTCCAGAGAACTCGGGACTTTCCCTGTCCGATGCATCTTCAGCCGAGCTCACCTGAATTACATCCCCCTGCATACGATCCAGTAACCGATGCATATGCCGGCCTTCTGCCCCCAGTTCCTCCCGCTCCTCCGGGGACGAGTCGGACCAGGATTTCGGTTCGTCGCCGGGGGCATTCCAGGTTCGATTGGAATCTGCATAAGTTGAACCAGGGATTCCTGTAGATGCATTTCCAGAGGAAGGCTGGAATGCACTGGATGTGCGGGATTCTCTGTTTACTTTACCAGGCTCCGATTCTACAGAGTCCGGAATCGTTATGTCTGGATTGCTGCCGGTCTTTGTCTTTCTTCTGGATTTCTTCAGGTTCTTTTCAAAGTCCTCATTGGCCTTTTCCAGCCTCTTCAGCACATCTTCCGACTTTCGTAGCTGTCTGTAGAAATGCTGGGTTTTCTCATCTACAGCACTGGTGGCTGTATTGATGTACTGGATGGTCATCTGGAGATTATCATAGAAAGCCCTGGGAACTCGATTCTTGCGTTCCTTGTCCAGAGCCATTCTGAAACGAACAGAGAATGCGACATAAACCAGAAATGAGATTATGATGTTTACTGTAATTAGTATTGCCAGTTCCATTTCCGGGATTCTCTTAATAGGTAGTCTTGGCTCTAGATATCTTTGCTTTGCCGTCTTTGGTAACAGGCCTGCGGCCTTTATTTCCAGTGCCCGGCCCAATTCCGGGCCTTTCCTGACCAGTGTCCTTCAGGGCCACCCGACCCAACTTCCGCAGCTCGGGATCCAGGCTCTGGAATTATGCAGTCTGATCAAAATATTGGGCTTCCACGCTACGCATTCGCTGCCCCCAGCCAAGGTTTTCGTACACCGTTGCCGGTTCTCTGTCCAGCTCTCTTTTTTCGTTTTTACTTTCGGATTTTTTGCCCTGGTATCGGGCTTCTTCGCGTCGGACCGCTGGATTCTGGTTCTCCATGGCGGCCTGGTTCTGCATTACCTGGGAAGGTCTAACCAGATTCTCTTCTCTGGCCCGCCCCATATCTTGCATTTGCCGGTACACAGTCCCTGCCGTTTCGGCGGACTGGGTCCTGGCCTGCTCGGGTAGCGCATGAAAGGCTACCTGCATGTCCAGTGGGCGTAGCATTTCTATTCCAACATTTATCTGCGTCTATTGTAGCGGGAACTTCCTTCCAGATCCTTCTCCAATTTACCTATTTTAACATAACCATTATCGTACGTCAATGTCACCCCATTATAGGTGTCAGAAATATTCTGAGCCGCATTTCGGATAGTGACCACCACTCCTGGATGCAATTCCCGCTCCGCATGGACTTTTCCCTCTGCTCCCAGCTCTTCCATATGCTCATCCAATCGAGACAGCTCTTCTTTTAGCTCGTTGGACTTCTCCTGCAGTTGAGACACTTCCTTTTCGTTTTCTTCCAGCTTGGATTCCTGTTCCAGACCAAATCCCTCTGGATCGGCCTTTTTTCTGGCCTGTAATGTGGCCATGGTCTTCTGGCCCTTTCGGAGTTGCTCTTCCGACTCCTGCAGCATCTTACTCAGTTCTTCATGCTGGGAAAGGATTCTGGGGTCCGTGCCTACAGTGATTTCTGTGGCCGTATAGGCCTGGGAGCCGATGGTTCTGGCCCGAACCTCTTTGGTGGCCCGAATGTTTCCGCCCACGATTTGAGCTCTTCTACCATTGCAGATGATCTTTCCTCCAGCTTCTACGTTGCTGTGCAATATCCCTTCCTGCACAACTACATCGCCTGTTACTACAACAGTAGCATTTTGAATAAACTTTGCATAAACGGAACCGCCGGTAGATTCTATATGTGCTTCTTCCCGGCCCAGGATACCGGCCTGGACTACCACATCCCCTTCCGCTTCAATTCTCGCTTTCTGCACCGATCCGCCGATTTCAACGTTACCGGCTGCTTTCACTTCGTAGTTATCCAGTACGTTTCCACCGATGACCACCGATCCCAGAAACATAATGTTACCGGTTTTGGGTCCTACATCGCCCACCACTCTATACACAGGCTCTACAGAGATTTTACCTGAGCTAAACACTACCTGACCGTTGATTTCCGCAGTCAGTCGCATGCGGTCTTCGGAAAGAATGGTATTTCGCCCCTGCCTTAATTCTACATCCTTTCCATCTCTGGCTTCTACAATTCGATTGAGCAGAGTTCGCCCGGCCACGCCTCGCTCGGCAGGTACTTTTTCGGCGAGTATCTGACCCACCACCACGTTCTCTACAAGATGCATCTGTTTGAAGTCTACTTTGCCCGCTTCATCTTCTTCGAGCTCAAAGTCCTTCTTAATATTCACTTTGTAATCGATGTAGGCATCCTTTCCATGCTTCGCAGGTTGGCCCTGTGCGGCCAGGATCTCCTGCATATACATCTCATCATCCAGAGCTTTCTTGATTTCGTCTTCGTTGAATCCTATCACAACCCCATGACTCTTGAGCGCATTGACTACATCCTGCACTTCCAGATCCCGTCCGCCGGATTTAGGTGGAGTGATTTTCACATAGGCTTTCATTTCATCTGGGGTTATCTCTACCTTACATGTAGAATCTGCTTCCGGACGCGCCACATAATTACCAATCTTGATGGGCTCTCCCTTTTGATCCTTTATGGCCTTTTGAACGCCGCGCTGATCAAAACTCATGACGCCCCGCTTCTCCAGCTTGAGCAGCTCTTCTTCTGAAACGGAGCGACCATCTCCCAGAGGAGGAAATACGATAACATAGATTCCGGATTTATAGACTTTAACCAGTACGCGACCATCGCGATGCTTCGGTGTTACATATTGATCCAGGTCTTCAGAAAGAAGTCTGTCCCCCACTCCAAGCTTCATGGAGAACTCTTCCAGGTCTGCAAACTGATGCTGAGGAGCCAGAACGCTTACCAGAATTCGAAATGGTTTGGGATTCAGAAAGGACTGCTTGCCTCTTTCCAGGATTTCATAATCCAGATGAGATAGATCCTTTCCCAGATGGCTGGCTGCGCGATTCAAACAGGAAGCGATGGAAAGTCCTACAACCTCCACTCGATCCTTTACCAGATCCGGGATATCTTCCTCGGAGCCAATCAATGCTGCCTTCAGGCGATCCATTTACAGGAAAAATGTCACGGGCCCGAGACCTGGCAAGCAAGATTCGGAGTAGGCGAGCACTAGTTTAGATGCTGAGAGGCGAGAGGTAGTTTCAGTTCCCCTTCCTTGATGGAAGCCCGTAGCTCATGTGGCGGCAGAGCCTTCTGGTTCATCAACTCCTCGAATGTCTGACGATTGGTCTTCACCCCGTCCTTGAGCGGAATCAGAAATCGGCCCACTGTATGCGCTGAAGCTGGATCGTAATGAATGGTGAAGCTTCTGGAATCCAGCCCCACCTGACGAAGCAGGATTTCGATCATAGCAATGCCCATCCCGGCTCCTTCGATATGATCGCTGAATTCCATGTAATAATCGTACAGATTGTCGATGGAAGCACTGGTCTTAAATTTTTCCCGAATTCTCGCTTCTTCAGAGGGATAGAGAGGAAATCGATTCTCTACAGAGAATATCAAGACGTCTTCTGTGGGCTGGATTACAATCCTGGTGTATATGTTTTCGGCTTTCAGTCGGCTCTGATACTCTGCAATGCGGCTTTCTACCAGACTATCCCGAAAGTATTGCATTCCTTCTTCATACTGATTCGGATCTGTGGGATCCAGGTTCAAATCATGAAAAACAATGCGTTTCAGGTTGGCCTTGGCTGCATTCTGCACCAGTTCCCGGATTGCAGCATGCACCGGTCCAACAAGATCATCCTTACCGTAAAAAGTCAGAAGCTCATGAATGGCCCCTTCCAGATCTCTTTCCCCTTTTTCTTTGAGATGGTAGGTAATAAGAACTATGCGCTTGCGGGACCGAACCGCCTGCCTGATCCTTTCGGCCACCGGCTGCATAGGGTCGAAAAGAGCACAGGGGTCATTTTTTTTCTACTATTTTCCTTAATTTGAAAGCATGGTTCGGCTCGTGGCAGAGATATCGAATTCAGCTCATTGCGAAGCTGACCTTCCACGTATTCCAAAACACCCCAAAATAAATCTATTGAATCCTGCTAACGATAGCC
>JBHIXQ010000067.1:0-8958 GCA_041984705.1 Leptonemataceae bacterium
CTTTGGAGCCAGGACCGCTCTTCATTTTTCCGGACAAAAGGATCTGTACTCGGATGTGCCTGGCAAAGAGGCAGAAGAAACCAGACGCCGACAGGTCGATGAGCTCAGGCGCCAGAACGTTACGACCATGGTGATGCAAATCCATGATCTGATGAAGAATCGTTATCCAGAACGAATCTTAAGTGCTGCGGTATGGCCAAGCCAATCAAAAATCAGAAACCATATTTTTCAGGATTTTCCACGCTGGCTCAAGGAGGACTGGATCGACCTGGCATATCTGATGGCCTACTACAATCAGATCGATCTGCACGATAGCCGAATGGAGGAATTCTTCGATCCAGAAATAAACGAAAAGCTGGTCATTGGAATTGGAGTCTTTCGAAGCCCGTCTCCCGCAATTACCAGACATCAGCTTCGTAGCGCCAGAGCTATTGCCGCGGCTGGAGTATGCTACTTTGATGCATCCTGGTTTCTGGACCAGGCTCGCCAGGATGAAATAGCGCAGCACAGATTGTTGGAACTATTCTCCGGTGGTATCGATGAACCACCCGTGCGATAGATAAAAATCGATCTAGCGGGCTTCAGCATAGCTCCGGATGCCCGGCTGCACTTCCACCGGGACCTCCATTGGATTTCTTCCGCTAACTTTGACCAGGCGCGCAACATTGAATACCGAATCGCTCCCGGGACGGCAACACCATTGAAAACCGAAGCGCCCAGCAGAGGTGGCGCTCCCAGAAGTTAGCATGCCTGAATAGCCAGGCTCCGCTACGCGAAAACCAGGCTATTCAAATCAGTCTATCTCTGATGTCCGAAAATCACTCGAACATTCTGATACTTATTCGAGAAAGCTTTTAGCTTTTCCAGACTGTTCTTTGCTTCATCCCTGTCACTTACCCATCCGGGTTCGATGCCTTGCTCAAATCCTTGCCTGGTGTGGGATGCATCGCCGGTTAATAATACCGGACCTTCGCCGGTAATTAAAAGATAGGATAGATGCCGGGGCGAATGACCGGGAGTTTGAATAGCCCATAAGCTTCCATCTCCGAATACATCCAGGCAGGGTCCCAGAATTGGCATATCCATTGCATTGGTCATGGAGAGCTCTTTCAGCTCACTTACGTTTTCCAGGTGATCCCCTTGATACAGCAGCCAGTAATTTACATACGGCTCGTCTTCTGCTACATAGTAATTGAGATCCTCGAGCCCCGACGTCGAAGAAATGGCCGGGATGCCGGAAGAATGGTCTCCATGTAGATGCGTAAAGAAGATGCCCTTTAGTCTGGATTTGCGATCCTTTTGACTTAAATGCGAAAGAATGTCTGTTCCGGGCTTTTGACGACTGGAAATAATGTAGCTATCGGCCATGAGTCCGTGGACATTTCCTGGCTTTCCTTCTCCGAAGCTAGTATCCAATCCTGAATCAATCATAAAGCATCCGTGTTCATCGTGGCAAAACCAGAATGCGTATACATCCACAAACATTGTGGAACTTTCATCCTCATTCAGCTCTCTATTGAGCATGCCCTGCACCGGGACTTCTACTTCACCCGTATGAAAGACCCGAAAGTCTCGAATTCGAGCTGGACTGCGAAATACTTCAGCCCAGTCCGAAAGCCCGGATGTTTCTGGAATCTCTGCCAGTTTGCGTTCTGGATCGCCCACTGTAATGCACTGAAGTAGCGGTGCCAGAAGCGACAGCAAAGTGAGAATAGTAAGTTTGGAAAAATGTTTCATTGGTTACCTCCCATTGGATAATTGAATTGTAGTCCATTGGCCAATGAAACTCCAGAACCTGGAGCACACCCCTCTGTGACCTGGGTCACACATCTACTGACTGGCCTCCCTGTAGTAGTGTTGGAGACCTTCTGGATTCTTGATGAAGAGTAGCCCCGGAGAATCCGACTGGGTAGAAACCAGCCCGGAATCCTTGAAATCCTTCAGGGTTCGGGTCACTACCTCTCGGGAGGTAGCAATGGTATCTGCCAGCTCCTGCTGAGTAATGCGAATATTCACTGGGCTACTGGCCCCCCTTGATAGGCGAATCAAACATCGCGCCAGCCTTCTCGAAACTGGATCAAAGGTCATGCTATGAAGCTCATCCATCAGTCCGTAAACTCGAAGAGCACATTGCGTGGCAAAAAGATAGCCCACATCCGAATGACTGGCTGCAACGCTGCGAATCCTTTCTCCGGGAATGGCAAGCGCTGTGGTAGGAAGTATGGTCTCCACGGTCAGCTCTGCAGGACCACCCAGGCTAGCCACAAGGCCAATTATCTCTCCGGGGCCAAAGTGGCGAACCACCATTCTTCGGCCATCCGCTGCTCCAATCCACATCCGGCCCTCTCCTGATTCGATGAGCAGGGTCTGGGACTCCTCCCCGGGTCTGTAGATTACGGTTCCTTCCGGAAGGCTAATGTACATTGCAGATTCCAGCAATGTATTCAACGACTCGCTTGATAGTTCCTTTAAGAAAGTGCTGGCTGCTATGGCCTGCTTACGCCCGACTTCCGGATCCTTCATTGCTGCAGCTTAAGCAATGGCAGGTGCAGGTCAACCCGGCTTTAAAGGTTCGTAGATCTAACCCTTGTTCTCCGCTTCAACGACCAATGGCAATCTAGAGCACTTCTTCCAGAACATAGAAGTAGTTTTGATCTGTACCAAACATCATCTGATTTCCAGAAATAATGGGCGCAGACAGAATCGCCCCATCTACATCCATCTTCCAGAGAATGGAACCATCCACAGCAGAAAGACATACAAGACGAGCCGGTTCACTGAATTCTCCAGATTCGGTAAGCACTCTAGAACCCTGCACTCCAATATAAACTCGGTTACCGGCTATTGTCGGGGCGGATGATGTCGGGTAATCGAATTCGGTTTCCCAGACCTCGTCTCCATCGTCTTTATTGAAGGCTCTAACTTTGGTATCCCCGGCGGTAAAGATTACCAGATCCTTGTAAAGGGCCGGAGCCATATAGTCCAGGAGATCCACATGATCCAGAAACCTGGTATAGCGATTGGCAGGAACCTTCTGACCTATGTCCATCTGATCGCTTACCTGCCAGAGCTTTCGTCCGGTTTTTCGATCCATAGCATAGAAATTCAGCTCGGAATCCATGCCTTTGAAGAAGTTCGATGCGAAATACACTGCTTCATCATCCACTGCAGGAAAGGAATACCACAGAGCATAGGGCACATCTACCGGAACCAGCCACAGGAATTCCCTCTTCTCTATATCGTAGGCGCCAAACTGACGGCCTTTAGGAGCCCAGTATACCACTCCATCGTAAACCTGGAATGTATGGTGGGACCACACTGGATTCGGAAGAGAAAATTCCTGTTGTCCCTCCGGATTCAAGAAATAGGTGGCTCCGGTATCGCTGGTAAAGATTACATGATCTTCGTATCGCAAAACCAGAGATTGCACGGTCTTACCGGTATTGAAGCTCCATTTCTGTTCACCGGTTTCTTTATCTACAGCATATACATTGTAATCGTTGGAGCCAAAATAGATGGTATCTTCATCTGCGAAAGGTACCGAGTTTATGGAATCACGGGGCTCCTTGAAAATCCACTTCATATACCCCGTGGTTACATCCAGAGCATAGAAGTTACCATCTGTAGATCCAAAGTACAGTACTTCGTCTATGAAAAGAGGGGGATTGAAGGCCTTGGCCTTTTCAGCATTTTCCTGAAGCTTTAGCTTCCATCGCAACCCCAGAGGAGGATATAGAGCATTGCTGGTATGTCCCTGACCATGTTCTCCCCGGTATTCTATCCAGTTTATTTGCTCGGAACAACTGGCTGAAAAAAGAATTAGCCACAGACCCAGAATAGCCGCAACAGCCCGGGAACGTAACAATCTGTGTCCGCCCCTTTCATAGAGCACATTGCCATTGAATCGAAGGCGAATACGATGGAAGAAATGGAAGCGCATCAATATTTAAAGCCTCGCAATGTGAATACACGTTTCACCAGATTCCAGAATCCAGGCTTTTTGGCTGCACGCAGGGCATCCCGATATTCTGTGCGAAGACGAGCAAAGGCTGCATTCCTCTCCTCATCGCTGAGTGTTTCTTTGAATCTCAGCATTGTATAGGTACCTGCGAACGGAGCCGTAAAGCGATTGTGGGAAGCGTATTCCAGAGGCGTTTCGCTGAGCCTTCGAAGTGGCTGCGAATGCTCGGCCAGGCGCAGATAGAATAGAGTAAGAATGTGATCCAGTCCCTTTCGACTGTTCTTACGTGCCAGATAACCATGATAGGCCAGCCTCAGAAAGCGAAAAGAATAGAGCACAAGTATCGCCAGAACAGCCAGGATTCCTGTGATCTGGCCCAGAAATACCCAGGGGATCTCAAATCCCTTTTTATCCTGCACATTCTCTTCTTCTTCAATCTCTGGAATAATCACATCCATGGCATTGGGATCATTTTCCGGTGTAGGAGGAATGGCAAAGGATGTGGTTTCAATATCCACCCAGCCGTATCCAGGCATATAGATCTGCACCCATGCATGCCTATGAGAAGTAGTAATCAAATACAGTTGCTCCAGAGGCCACTTCTCCAGAACAGGAATCTTGCTTCGCAGCTCCTTCAGCCCCCCTCTATGAGCAGGAGTCTGCAGATCCTGGCTTGCCAGATAGCCTGTGACTACCCGGGCCGGCAGACCGGAAACACGGGCCAGCATCGCCGTGGCATGTGCGAATTCCGTGCAATCCCCTTCCCTGGTTTGAAAAAGGAATTTCTTTACCGCAGCCACGGAGGTGTCTTCGGTAAAGCCCATCTTATAGCGATAGTCCTTATAGCCCTGCAGTATTGCATTCAGTCGAGCAAAGTAGGTTGCATCCTGACCTAGCCTGGAATTCACCCATTGTTCCAGTCGTTTCTTCTCTGCTTCTGGAATATCCAGTTCTAAATATTTAGAATAGTCGGATAGCTCCGCCGGAGTAGGCTCTGGAATGTCAATCCATTGCTCCGGTCCTGACATACTGATAGCGCTGGTAGCCGTATAGGACAGATCGAATGGATGATATTTCTTCTGTAGTACGGTGGGCTCCACCGAAAAAGGTCGATAGGCCAGCACTCGCTGAGGAATACTGGAAAGATAGAATACATCCACGGGCAATCTGCGGGGATGCCTTTCCGGATCCGGGTCCTGCCAGGTCTCCAGCAATCGCCGATCGCGAAGGCGATTCAGAGCTTCGTCAGGATCATATACAAAGCCTTTCTGCGGATCGAATTCGCTGAGGTATTCGCCGGCGGCATAGATGGGCTGGCTGTCGCTGGCAATTATCATTACAGCGCTCTGCTTTCCTTTGCCCTGTCCGGATTCCTGAAACTGATCCCATTTATCTGAAGGAACCTTGTAGAGCTTGTTGTCGTATTGCCGGCCCCCTTCGCCCTGGTTCTGACCCTGGCCGCCGCCATCCGGGCGTCCCTGGCCCTGGCCGCCTTCGCCTTCTCCCTCACCGCCTTCACCGTCCGGTTGTCCCTGGCCCTGACCGCCACCATTTCCTTCGCCCTGGTCCTGACCCTGACCTTTACCTTCTCCCTTCTGCTGCAGTTCAGAAGGAAACTTTTCGTTTCGGTTGCCCAGAGGTTTACCGTTCTGGTTACCTCCGCCCTGAGGCCGCCCGCCGGGGCCATCGCCCTGGCCGCCATCATCCAGGTTGCCCTGACCTTCCCGGGGCTGAGGTGGATTATCTTCCAGCAATTTGAAGCTAATATCGTGAACTACGAAGTCTTTAGGAACCAGCACGGTAAAGACTACTACTATGGCCAGAGCAGCCACAGAGAAAACCAGCACCTCTTTTCGTTTCTTGATTTTATCCTGGCTGGACTTCTGCTCATCCGAAGCGCGGTCCGGCGTGGACCTGGAAAAAGCCGCGAAATATAGCACCAGCACATGAATCAAAAACAGAGCGGCGGTAAGTCCCAGGAGGAAAGGAGTGAGTTTACCAGCTTCCTGGGCAATCTCTTCGGAGGAACGGGCGAAAGTGAGAATTCTGTAATAGAGCGCAGCCAGCAAAAATGTTTCCAGGGCTGCGAACACGGGAAATCGTCCCTGCCCATGAAATACCAGAAAGGTCCAGACGTAGGCCAGCAACCCACCAAACAGAATCCAGTAGGCTCCCTCCTCCAGTCCAGAGATGACCAGCACAGAAAAGGCGATTAAACCAATGGCCGAAATCAGTCCCCATTTCAAGGCCAGCCTGGGAGGCCGCATGTAAAAGGCGATGAGCATCTCGCCCGGAATCACCACAAAAGCAATCCAGCGAGTTACGGCATCGTAAGGCACTACTACGCCCGGATGAAAGAAAGGAATACTGAAGGCGGTAAGATAGAGCGCCATCCTTGTGTAAAACAGGATCTGCATAGTTAAACCAACCTCAGGCGAAGCTTTTCTTCCACCAGATTTCCGCCACCGGGAGCAGACAGTGACTGGGCCGCTTTATGCCGCCTGAAAATCCAGAAACCTGGAAAACAGCTCAGATCCCAGTCCGGCAAGAATCGCACTTCCCGACCAGGCCCCCGCACCGTACCAAAAATGTTCAATCGCTCCGCCGAATGTTCCTGAAGAAAGGAATTCAATCTGTTATCAAAGCCTGTGGTGAAAATGAATCGCTCTCCTGTTCTGGGAGCATCCACATCCCCTGCTTCCTGACCCGGCAGGAAATACTGGAGCGCCGCCAGCTCACGAGAGAATCGATCCAGATCTTCGTCTGACTCAAGCAGAGCACTGCCGGCCGGGGTGCGCACACGAAAGCGATATTCCGGATGATCCCTGTGAACTACTCGAATAAAGGAGATAAACCAGCTTTTTAAGTAGTTAAGATGAAGGATGGCTTCCGGGCTGTCCATGCCCTGATCATTAAATGCGCGAAAATCCAGATGCAGCAGATGGGACTGTTCCGGACTGATGGGAGAAATCCTGGTAATGAGCTCCTGAATTCGAATAGAAGACTTCCAGTTAATATCCTTCAGTCGATCGCCGGGAATGTACTCTCGCATGTAGTACTTCTCTTCTTCGGATGTTTGCATCTTTCGACTGCTTTCCATGCTGGAAGCAGGTTGAAAATGCACAGGAGCTTTCTCCGGAAAGAGAGGAGCTTCCACGGTAATTTCCACCCGCTCATCTTCGCCCAGAAAAAAACGCACCAGACCAAATACATCGCGCAAAAGCAGAGAACCTTTAAAGACTCCACGACCGCTATAAGGGAAATTAAGAGGAACCAGAATTAGAGATCCATCGGGACTGGCTCCTTCTGCGCGAAAGGAAAATGCCGCATCGCGACCCACCGAAAAAGGCCCGCGAATTACAAAATGAAACCTATAGAAATAATGGCACTTCTGATCCCCCAGATGCACCGCCTGCACCTGCCCTTTGAGACGAGCGAATACGGAACGACTGGAATCCAGCACAGGTGTGGCATGACGAAAGCGAAACTTCTGAATGTATCCGTCGGATACCAGAAGAATCAATACAGCCAGGGCGCTTACCCCAAAAATAAATGCGTAGGCATTGCCGGATCCCTTCCAGAGTCCCAGTAAATATATGGCTGCCGCGAACAGCAGGGTTCCTGTGGCCGTGAGCGGATAGCCCCTGTATATGGATTTCGCTAGTTCTTTCAATTCGATTCCCATTGCCGAACCCGGGTTCGGAGAAACCTTGCGCCTTTCGCCGGTTAGCGGCTGGTTTTGACTTCGTTCAGGATCTGTTTGATGACATCCCCCGGAGCCACACGAGGATCTTCCAATTCCAGGCGATGAGAAAGCACAGGCACGGCCAGTTCCTTTACAGTGTCGATGGAAACGTAATCATTTCCCCGCATTATGGAAAGCGCACGAGCAATTCTGGAGAGCTTGATACCGGCTCGGGGGCTACATCCGGTCACAACTCCCGGGAAAGTCCGCGTTTTTCGAACAAGGGCCACTATGTAGTCCACCACCTCTCGATGGATAGTCACTTCATCCACCAGTCTTTGCCAGGCCAGAAGCTCACCAACATCGATGACCGGACCAAAGCCCTTCCAGGAATCATCCTTACCGTGTTGTTCAATGATATCTCCTTCACTCTGTTCATCTGGATAACCCAGGGAAATCTGAAGCATGAATCGGTCCAGCTGAGGGGCCGGCAGCGGAAAGAGATGGGAACCCTTGAGGTTCATGGTTGAGATAATAAAGAAAGGATCCGGAAGGTCATAGGTTCTACCTTCGATGGATACAGATTGCTCTTCCATAGCCTGGAAGAAGCTTCCCTGAGTCTTGGGAGTTAATAGATTGATTTCGTCGCAAAGGATAAAGTGAGCAAAGATCGGCCCTCGATTGAATTGATTCTGGGACGTCTTCATGTCGAAGCGATTGTAACCCAGGATATCCTGAGGTAACAGGTCCACCGTACATTGAATACGGCTAAAATGTTCGATATCCACTCCCTGCTTGTTCTGGTCCGCTCCGCCCCACTGGATAGAACCGGCCAGGGCACGAGCCAGTGAGGTTTTACCAACGCCGTGCGAATCCGCCAGCATTACATGACCGCCGGCTATCTTGGAAGCGATTAGATACTCCAGCTTGCGAGTATCGATATAGATTACGGTTTTGATATTTGCCATCAGTCGGAGGATGCCTTCTTTGGCAGCTCCGAAGTAAGATGAGGGGACGCTTTCCTTTTGCATGTATGGGCCTATTTAGCGAGTATCCGGTTGTGAGGGCAAGGATATAATGGTCCTTTAGAGGTACGCTCGAAGCTCCTACTACTAGAATCTGCTCCGCAGATTCCAGGCCCTACTGCCGCCTTGCAGTTGCCCGTCCTGGGCAGTGGCTCCCGTGAAGTGGCTGCGTTAGCTAAAAAAAAACTCTTATAACCTTGCCTGTTCCATTCGACGCCGACGATTTTCTCGGAGTTCATTATCTCTCAGGAAACGCTGCATCTCCTGTTGAAATTCATTCATGGCGG
>JBHIXQ010000068.1:0-8659 GCA_041984705.1 Leptonemataceae bacterium
ACCAGCAACTACCATGGCAACGCTGATGCCAATGTGCAACTGGCTTGTTCCTTCGTAGATCGTATTCACTCGGGCGTCGCGAAACATACGAGATACATCGTAGTCATTTGTATATCCGGCGCCGCCGTGTATCTGTAGCGCTGTGGAGGTACATTCCATCCCTTTTTCCGAGCAATAGTATTTTGCCAGGGAAGTAAAAAAGGCAGCCAGACGACTCCAGTGCTGAATCGTTTCGTCTTTTCGAATGTCGCGATCCTTCAGTCCCTGCTTTTCCAGGCGGATCTGCCGGTGCTGGTATTTATCGATGGCAACGCCGGTTTCCAGGCACATCAGTCGCATGGCAGTGGTCTCTCGGCGTATCCTTTCAAGCATGTCGGCCACCGCCGGTATTTGATCGATGGTCTTCCCGAATTGTATACGTTCGCTTGCGTACTTCTTACTTTCGGCATGTGCTGCACATGCAGCTCCAGGTCCGCCGGATGCGCTGATCAGGCGCATGAAACTTGTCATTCCAATGGTGCATTTGGTCAGGCCCTGGCCCTCTTCTGCGATGAGTTCGCCGGGTGTATCCTCCAGAACAACTTCGCAGGTGGGGGATGCATGAATACCTATCTTCTTTTCGATACCACCGATCTGGGCATCGGAGCTACGTACAAGAAAGGCCGATAGCCCCCGTGCTCCGGACTGGCCAGTACGTGCCAGAGTAATCATAATGGAAGGATAAGGACCGATGCCACAACCCTGAGAAATAAATCTCTTCGTGCCGTTAAGCCTGTAAGAGCCATCCGGTTGCTTTGTGGCCACCGTGCGACAATTACCGAGATCCGACCCATAGTCCGGCTCGGTTAATGCCATGGCAAACAGATGCTCGCCAGAGGCCATAGGCTTTGCGAAGCGTTCTATTTGATCGTCCGTTCCATATCGGGTGACGATCTGCGCCAGGTTGGCAAGGCCAGTGAGCATGGAAAAAGACACATCCGACCGGGTAAAAAGAAAGTTAACAAAGGCCCACATCACCGCAGGCATTTTCAGTCCACCTGCCTCTCTGGGAATGGCGTACGGCAGTAGACCGGTGTCTCTAAACTTCTCATACAATCGTACCGCCTCATCCGGAAAACGAACCTCTCCATCTTTATAATCAAGTCCTGCCTGATCCAGAGTGGCGGATGCCTGTGCGATCTCCTTGCCGCAGAAATCACCCAGAGCTTCAAGGCTGGAGCGGTAAAACTCCACGGCTTCCTCTACACTGGAAGGGGCCATAGCATAGAGTTCATCGCCGGTTTTCTGGTAGCGCTGATAATCGGCAAAGTCTTCACCCTCTACCTCTTTGACTACCTCTGGCCAATCAACCAGGCGGTCAAAGATGAGCTTCAGGTCTTCGTCATCTGAAAAATAGTTATTTGATATCATAGATTTTTTCCGGTCCAGTTATGGGTATACAGGACAACTGCGACATGTGATTACTCCCGGGGCAATTGAATTATCCAACTTTATATCGATGTTGTCCCGTGTGCAGCCGGATGTTTGAGTCCATTTCTGATTGAATGCGCCCTCCTGTGTGCCCGGGATCGTCCTGCTCGCCAGATGCCGGACCAGTTCAGGCCGGCTCGAAAAAGTGTGTAAACAATGTGGTGCCGGCTCCGCCGATGCTTTGCATCAGTGCAGGTCCAATTTTTTCAGCCGGTAGCTGATTGGCACCGGCGGTTTCGGTCAGTTGAGCATGGATCTCCGCCGCCTGATAGAGCGCTGTAGCCCCGATGGGATGACCTCTGGCCTTCAATCCGCCCATGGTTGCAATGGGTAGCTTTCCATCCGCATAAATATCTCCGTCCTCTGCCAGTCGAAAGCCTCTTCCCTTTGAGGCAAATCCGCAGGCCTCCAGACATAAGCAGGCCATAATGTTAAATGCATCATGTACTTCAAAGAACTTGAAGTCGGGAGTTTTGCGCCCGCTTGAATCGCAGGCTTTCTGAAAACTCTTTCTGGCAGCCAGAAAATCCAGAGGATCCTGTCGATCTTCCAGCACGAATCGATCGGTGGAGCAGCCACTGGCTGCAAGTTTCACATCACCGGATTTATGATCGGATCTACTTAAAACAATGCAGGCCCCGCCATCGCATACAGGAGAGCAATCGTAGAGTCTTAGCGGCTCTGCAATAATACGAGCTTCCAGAACCTTCGCTTCATCCACTTCCTTCTGGAAGAGAGCCAGAGGATTCTTCGCACCGTTTCTATGAGCATTTATGGCAAAATTGACGAACGATTCATACTGCACTGAATGATTCTTTAGATACATGGCCAGCGCATCAGCATTCTTGAGAACCATGGTTTTGTCTGATTCTCGCACGGCATGCAGTGCCTTGCGAAGCACAGGATTTGCATCTCCGGCCGACATTCGCTCCACTCCCACCACAGCCACGGAATTCACTTCACCGCTCTGAATAGCAAGATAGGCGGCCCGAATAGCTGCAGCGCCGCTGGCAGATACCGCGCTTATATCCATGGCCTCTACTCCGGCCAGTCCAGCCTCATCGGCAATCAAGGAGGCCAGATGCATCTGACCTTCCAGTTCACCGCTCATCATGCTGGAAGCATAGATGGCATCCACAGACTCCAGTCCGCTTCTTTCCAGAGCTTCCCGCACCAGAGTACCTCCCATTTCCCAGGAGTTCTGGTTTATGGATTTGGCTACAGGTAATCTGGATGCAGATAGTAGATGGACCGCCATCCGGTCAGGCTGCGGAGAGCAGCCTTAATTTCCATAGAAATTTCCGGAAATGCCCTCTGGCACCTCCACCTGATAGCCCAGTCGAACGGTGCGCTTCTCGCCGGCCTTGAGTTCCATCGACCATACCAGGATTCCCGTACTGGCCGAAAGCTCTTTATATCCGGATGTGGTATCCTCCAGAATGCGAACCTTAACTTTCTCGGTGGCGGGTCCGGGTATGCGCTCATAAAGCTTGATGGACTGCTTTTTCCCGGTAGGATTTTCCAGCTCCAGACTGACTTCTGTCTGAAAGATGCGATTGGACGAAATCAATCCCGCTTCCTTCTGACTGCGATAGATTTTTCGATTCAGTCGCACATCGCCGGTCACTCCCAGTCCGGCCATAAGTTCAGAGCCTGGTGGAGTGTATTCTATGTAGGTCATTCCCATATATCCGTCCGGCCCATAGATGTAGCCTTTTCCGGACAACATGGAATATCTTGAATCGTTCTTTAGCTGAAGAGCTCGATGAGGACTTGCAGATACCTGACCTACAACTCTTAGATGCTCATCCAGAACCTTTAGATCCAGGGATGCGATGTTGATTCTCTGATATCGTTTTCCGGATGGTATACTCACGCGATCCGGTATCTGAAATCGCACAAGCCTGTCCTGATTTTCGGATCGCTCACCACCTTCAGTAGTTTCCGTTTCCATACCGTCAAAGTCCACTGCCTGATTCTGGGTGACGATCTGGGTATTGGCCTGCACTTCTCGGGCATGCACTCGAATCGCGGACAGCGACGGCCGATTGCCGCCTCTGTCCGGCCTGGATGTTGATAGCTCCAGTTTTACATTTACCCAGTCCTCGCCGCTGCTTTGCTGAATGAGGCCCACAAGCTTTCCAGGAATGGATTTTGCGCCAGCGCTGTAATCCAGGTTATAAGAAACATCCCAGCCTGCATCCTCCACCATATAGTCGAAGCCTGCATTTACAGTGGTGGCCGCGGGAACGTATAGAGTCATCTCTACAATTCGAATTTCATCGGAAAGGTCCGAATCCAGTTGCTTGATTCTGGATTCTACCAGATCCAGTTCTTCCTGCAGATCATCTTTCTTGCGAAGTATCCTCTGGATATCCAGCTGAATCTCATCGCTGCTTTGAGATACATGCCCCCGGGCCGATTGCCAGGCCGCCAGTTCAGCTGCACTTCTTTCGAAGGCAGCGTCCGATACCCCCTGCAAGAGAAGAGTCAAGAATCGATCATTCAGTCTTGCCAGAGCTTCCAGCTTATCCTTCTGGCGATTGATGGCATCCAGTTCTGTTTGAAGCTCCTTTCGGCGCTTTTCCAGGGCTGCCAGTCTTTGATCCACCGCTTCGCTGGCCTTTTCTGTTCTGGTCCATACACTTTGAACAATGCAATTACTCTGAGCACAGAATCCTACCAGGCTTTCGGACTTCAGTTTTACCGCGGGTCCGCGATAGACGATTCGGTTCTGTCCGGCCTGAAGAGGAACCTCGGCCGCTCGACGCACAAGAGCACGGTCATTATAAAGAACTACACTTTCAATGGGAAAGGGTCGAGTCTCGGCCGCCAGAACTCCTCCAGCAAGATACAGGCTCAGAGAGAGTGCTAAATAAAGACGCTTCATCGGGAGCCTCCTTCGTTGGCCATTACAGGTACAACATCTCTATCGTGTATTAGCTGATATTCCAGCTTTATCTTCTCTTTCGCTCCGGGCTTTAGATTGAGCTTGAAGCGCATGATCCCGTTATCCTCCTGGTGTGCAGGCGTGGGGCTGACTTTGATGTTTTCGATGTTGATTCTATCGTCTGCGGATCTGGGAATTGCGCCATATAGATCCAGAGAAATGGCATAGGATCTACGATTATGTATTGTGAACTCTTCCTGATATCGTACCGCTCGCCGACCTCCAAATAGACCTTCCGAGGTTTCGTATTGTCTGTCTTCACGACTGATTTCGATATCTGGATCTTTACCCAGATTCAAATCATAACGTTCGCCGGGCGCCACCATGGGATGCCTGGAAGTGCCCCCAAAGTCTTCGCCGTAGTAGATATCCACCGGACCTGCCAGAAGTGCCTGTTTATCCGAGTATTGAATGTTGGCTGTAAGATACGCTCCAGGATTTCGATTGAGAGATACCTCATAGCTAAGTGAAGCATTGTAGCGGTTCTCAGAAATGAAGACTGAGCGAAATACACCGTCGGATGTAACCGATATCTTTAAAGGAGCATCCATAGAGAAATCCCCGGGCACCTGCTTTCCAGGGGCGGTGAGCTGTCGTTTGAGTTTCTTCGTCTGCTCCATTTCGTAGGACCAGGCGCGAATCTGTCTGGCCTGCTCTATTTCTCTTTTGAACTTCTGCTTTTCGGAAGTGGAAAGCCTTTGAATGATATCCAGGGTTCTGGTAGCGTGGGTTCTGGCGTTACTGAAGTCTCGTTTATTGTAATAGTTTTCCTGTTCATTTACAGATTCTCGAAAATCTTCCATTAGATCCCGGGCTTCCCTGGCTTTTTGATCCGCCAGCTCTTCTTTAACATCTGCCAGGTTCTTGTTGTAGAAACCGCGAACATCGTTCACCGATTGTTCCATTCTCTGCTGCTGTTCCATGGCCTTTTTTGGGGCCGGCTTGTAAGAAGTGGACGGTTCAGGCGATGGCGCATCCTTCTTCTTTTCCCGTTCGTAGTATCCGGCCGGAGCTTCTTCATCCGCGGACTGGGCTACATTGCTTTCCAATCCCCTGTCGCTACGTGCTACGCGGGTGGAATCCGGACGAATCACCGAAGCGATGGTCCAACGACTCAACTCTGGTAGTCGGCTGGGGTTGGTAAGATCGGCGGTGGACAGGGTTAATTTTGCATCGTTCCAGTCTTCGCCGGTTTCGTTATAAACATATACTGCTGTGGTCAGCTTTACCGATGGACTGGAGGATCGGGACTCTTCCAGGGTAAGTCGATAATGAGGAAACCATCCCGCATCTTCTACGCCGTATTCCAGGGCAATTTCATAGCTGCCTGCCCGGGGAGCTTCCAGATCCACGACTACGGTCTTTCGTCTGGTTTCCCGCTGGCTTTTGTAGCGCTCGGCCACAGTAAGTGCGATTTCCAATCTTCTGCGAGCATTGTCGATTCGGCCCAACAGTTCATTGATTCTAGAATTGATGCGAGTCAGGGAAGAATCTACAAAGCCAAATATATGTTTCCAGCGATCTACCGAAATCAACGGCTTATCTTCTCCGGAGGGCTTGAGGTCAATGGAGGATAATGCCTTTCGCTGCTCCACCTGGGCCAGATACAGCGCGGTAACTTCCCTCAGTTCCTGTTCTGCTGCTTTCAGTTCCTTTTCTGCGGCTTCCGCTTCCTGGGTGCGAAACTCCTTTTCCACAACGGTTTCCACTCTTAGATCCAGCAGCCTCAGATCAGAGGAGCCTTTCAGTCTTAGCCTGGCTGTCTGATCCAACAGCTTCTCTGGCAAATCCTCGAAGGCCAGCCTGATGCGACCGGCCGGTAGATCCAGAGTGGTGGTGCGAAGCAACAGTGCCTGACCGTCGAATAGATGAACCCGGGATATGCTGGAAGGAATGGCCCGGTAGTCTTCTTCTTCAGCCCACAAACCTGTAGTCATCAGAGTTAGTAGGCAGGCCGCGACGGTCCGCCTGGAAAACAGGGAATTCATAGCCCTATAGACGCCTGCCCGGGCCGGAAGTTCATTAAGGTGCATACGCTTCTCCTCCCGGGATTCCCGTGGTTTTCGCCGCGGGCAGGCCGGACTTAAATCATTTGATGGTGTTTAGAGCTCGCTTACGAGCATCCTCGTAGCTCTTTAGAGTACGCTGATTCATTTGCTGAACCTCTTCGAATTTCTTGCGCATGTCATCGGACATATTGGCATCTGCCTTGTTCAGTACATATTCAATGAGCTCCAGTCGATCGTTCAGTGCCTTTTGCTGATAGTCGTAATATTCATTCACTTCCGCTTCGGAGGCTTCCTTCTTTACGATTCTGGTCTGAATCTGATAGATTTCCTGTCTTCTCTGTTCTTTCTGGGCTTTCAATTCCGGAGTCATTCTCTGAGGGATCACGGTATTATCCGGAAATTTCTCACGCAGTGTATCGAACTGGGCCATTTGACGGTCGGTGAATTGCTGACCGGTCTGTGGATTGATGGGATTTCCTTCACTGACTGGATCCAGGATCTCTGGATCCCCGTCATTTCTCTGGCGGGCATCTGGCTGGTCTGGCAGGTTGTTTTCCCCTACTCCAGAATCCATGAAGCCAGAATCAAAAAGTGAGTTTCCTGGCTCGTTGCTACGGCCGGCAGGCCCGGAAGGTCCATTGGAATCTTCCGAAGAAAGGCCAAAGACACTGAGGGCTGCCTGATCGGCATCGGACATTTGAGGCTTCTTCGAAGGAGCGCTCCACACCACTCCCACGGCTATTACCAGCGAAATCACCAAAAAGACATTTCTGGCTTTTGTATTGGAATATTGCATATACTTGAGACGATGCTGAGTTACCGGCGGTTTGGCAAGTTTTTTCGTTGTATGTGCAGCACAGTGCACCACGCAGGTATACATATGCGGCGCCTGAGCCTCAGTTTATCGTTGCTGGCATTTCTGGCACTGCCCTCTTGCGGCACAAATACGGACCGACCGGTTTATTCCATATTCTCCATTTTGTCGGTGGCGGCACCGGCTATTGTGGATGTGGCTCCGGTGGACATTTCAGAGGGGCTTCTGGGAACACCGGGCTACAAGCTGCGCTACGGATTCGATGTAAAATACTACGTCACCAATCAGGAGCCGGAATTCGTGGGATATAACCTCTATATTACCACCACAAGTCTGTCCACAGAAGCCATCTTATCTGGCATCGGTGCCGATCCCTATTTGCCGGCCGGGTATGAACCTACTTTCTATCACAGCCCATCCGAGGCCAATACATCGTCTTCATCTCTAATAACCAAACGAGTGACTGCACTGAAAGCACCTCCTGGAGAAATCCCATTCCAGGTCTGTGAAAAGTATTTCTTTCGACTCCAGGCTGTGCTCCTTACTGGAATTGAATCGGCTCCCGGACCACAGATCTCGGGATGCGCTTTCTATGACTCTACTCTGTGCCCCACGGACAGCTCCTGCAATTAGACCATGTCATCCGAGTATGAGTGGACGTTTCCTCTTGGGCAGGATTGGAATGATGAGCTACCCGCCGGGCCGGCCCTATATATAGTAGCCACGCCCATCGGCAATCTGGAAGATATTACCATCCGAGCCCTCCGAATACTGAACGGAGTGGATCTGATTCTGAGCGAGGATACCCGGAAAAGTAGCCGGTTGCTACTGAGATACGGTATTACGAGCCAGCAGAAGTCTTTCCGCGTGCATCAAATCCATGCCGATGTAGCCTTTGCCTTACAGCAGCTGAAGGGCAGTCTGAGGATTGCCATGATTTCCGATGCCGGCACTCCCGGAATATCCGATCCAGGTAGCCATCTGGTACGCGCCGTTCGAGAGGAAATGCCTGATTGCCCCATTATTCCCATTCCAGGACCATCCGCCCTCGGAGCCGCTCTATCCGTATGCGGATGGCAAACCAACCCGGCCACATTTCTGGGATTTCTGCCCCGAAAGCCCGGCAAAATGAAAACGGCGCTATCTTCCGGTACGCCGGATGGGGTGCTGGTGATCTATGAATCCGTTCACAGGATTCGCAAAACTCTGGAATTTATTCGAAATGAGATGCCCGGGCGACCAATCCTTATAGGTAGAGAGCTAACGAAATTACATGAGCAATGGATTCTCTGGCCAACGGAAGAGGCGCTGCCTGATTTCACAGAAAAGGGGGAATTTGTAATTCTGGTGGGCCCGGCCCGATCCTCCTCGGAAAACCAGATTTCTGACATAGAGACTTCTGCAAACTGAACCTCA
>JBHIXQ010000069.1:0-8584 GCA_041984705.1 Leptonemataceae bacterium
AAAGCTCCTGGATGAGAAACAACGGCTGGAAACAGTGCGTGGAGTGGGATACCGTTTCCGCGGAGATTCTTGATCTGCGCTCTTTCTCTGTTCGCTTTGCATGAGAAGCATCTATGTACGCATTGTACTCCTGCCAGTATCCGTTTATCTGGTGGTAGGAGCTGTATTCTACTACTCCATGGTGAAACCCGGCTACTGGGACGCCCTGGAGTTCCTGGAAATCTTTGCCCTCACCGGTGTGGCTGTTCTGGCGGTTAGTGCCTACGTGGCCTATCAAATCACCCGGCAAATCATTGATCCGCTACGTTTCCTTCTGGAAAAGCTTCAAAGATTTCCCAAGAACGGTCTGGGCCCCTATGTTCGTTCCCGCATTCCGGAAATCGAAGGGATTCGTCAAAAATCCGAGGACCATTTAAATCGGCTGAAGAAATACATCGGCGATCTAAACCTGGAAAAAGAACTTCTGCAAACCCTGCTCAATGGCCTGCAGGAAGGAGTTATTTGCATCAATCGAAAAGGCATTGTTGTATTCCAGAACCATAACCTGTCGGAACATCTAATGGAGCCGGCGGCCACCGGAAAAGCCTACTTCAAAGTAATCAAGAATCACTATCTACTGGAGCAGATTCATGGAATCATCTCCGGAAATAAGGGAATTCCGGATCCATCCGACTTTCAGGCCCAGAAAAAACATTACCGTCTGGCATTTCAGCCAGTGGAGATGGAAAACGAGCCAGTGATGTATCTGGTGCTGGTCATCGATATCACCAGCGAAACCAATACCATGCGTCTTAGAGAGGATTTTTTACAGAACGCATCCCATGAACTGAAAACGCCTATCACCAGCATTCGCGGCTATGCGGAGACTCTTAGCCACCGAGCCTCAGCGGATCATGAAGTTCGATTTCTTCAGGCCATACTGCGAAACACGGAACGTATGGAAAGAATCATCGAAGATATGGTCATTATCTCATCGATTGAAAGTCGGGCCTTTCCCTTTCAGCCCATTACTATGGATTTAACAGAGTATCTGGAGCAGCTTCGGCCCCTGGTGCTGGGAAATCTAGAACAGAAGTCCCAGTCCCTGGATATTCGCATCAAGCTGGATGATTGCACCGTCCATGCAGATCCTTTGCTTCTGGAGCATCTGTTTGTGAACTTAATTGCAAATGCCAGCCGACATAGCCCCGAGGGAACCGCCATCGAGGTATGGGCGGAAGCAGAAAGCGAAACCCATGTTTTGATCACTGTAGCTGATCGCGGACCAGGCATTCCGTCGGATCTGGTAGAAAAGATCTTCGAACGATTCTTTCGCGCCGATCGAAATCGCTCCCGAACCGAGGGAGGAACGGGCCTGGGACTTTCCATTGTGCGTCAGATCACCAGAATCCATGGAGGGAAAGCCTGGGCCGAGAATCGACCTGCCGGGGGCGCCGCTTTCCGGATTCGGCTTCCTATTCGAGTCCATTCCAGGAGCCCTGCTACCTCTGAATAGGTTTTGCCGGGTCACACCCAATACCCGGAAACCGCAAGCATTCATTCTTTGCAGCGTAAGGGTCCTTCCCCAATCGAAATCTCGAATTGCACGGTGATGGGAATCCTTCGGACCAACAGGCCCATTTGAAGCGCTTATGATTCGGGAAAGTGATTCATGCTCGGCTGGATTTACATAGCCAGATTTTACGGCCCCGCCATGCTTGGATCATGGCTTTTCATGCAGATAAGTTAGGTCCTGAGTGTATTCGTCAGGAGAAGTTCACCCGGTATCAAATTACCGCTGTACAGACTCAAGCGAACGACGGCGAGCGGATATCTATGAGAACCCTCTTCTGGTCTAAAAACCCTGGAACTTTCCTGAGCATGTTATTTGCGGCACTGTTCCTACTTTCTGCGTGTAAAACGGAACCGGCCAACCAGGGGTTTTGCGGAATCATTCCCAAAAGACTGGAAGCAGCCATCAGCTACGGCACTTCCCTTTACCTGGGAAGCATGCCGGACCAGAAGTTCCTGCGCGAAGACCAGGGTCGATCCTTGAGACAAATTCCTCCGCTGGAAGTCAGGGAAGATCCCAATGCAGTTCAGGCTGTGGTCCGAGGCCGATGCGCTTTTTCCATTTTCGAGGAGTCCTTCGCATCCAACCAGGAAGAGCTCCACGGACTGAAATCCGCTCAGTTACTCTATGGATACCCTGACTCGGTGGTCTTTCGATTGTACATTAACCCGGCTGCGCTGAGAGGTGAAGAGGCTCGGACCAGAACCCTGGATTTCCTGGATACTCTGTGGAGCGATGAGTTTCAGAGCAAACTGGAGTTCTATGGATTGAAGCCTGTACCAGAAGGATTGCGAGGCCAGGTTCGCAACGATCTACCTGCATTTCTGACTACGCCCGCGGAATCAGAATAAGCCGATGGTAGCTACCAGAAAAATCGTCGCTGCCAATGTTGGTGCAGTCACCCCGATCGAGCCGGGTATTATGCGAAAAGGGCCCGGAATCCTGGACCTGGATTCTAGTCAAAAAAATACGAAGGAAATACCTGTGGTGTGGAGCAGAAACGGAGTGTTTCCTGGCTTGCGAAGGCACCGGTACTGTTTCAGTACAGAAGCGCGGCGATCGGGAGCAGAAGCGAGGCTCGCATTTATCCGAATCGACCGGTGATGTAATCCTCGGTTAGCTTCTCGGCAGGATTGGTGAATATTTTAAAAGTAGAATCGTATTCGATGAGCTTGCCCTGATAGAATAGAGCAGTAAAATCCCCTATTCGCGCAGCCTGCTGCATATTGTGGGTTACGATTACGATTGTGTAATTCTTCTTTAGCTCAAGAATGAGTTCTTCAATTTTATTGGTAGAGATGGGGTCCAGGGATGCTGTGGGCTCATCCATGAGCAAGACCTCTGGCTGCATCGCAATGGCTCGCGCAATACAGAGACGCTGCTGCTGGCCTCCAGAAAGGCTGTAGGCCGATTCCTGGAGCTTATCTTTCACTTCATCCCATAGATAGGATTTCTTTAGCGCTTCCTGAACCAGCTCTTCCAGATCTCCTGTATAGCCATTGATTCGCGGACCCAGAGCAATGTTTTCGTAGATGGTTTTAGGAAATGGATTGGGGCTTTGAAACACCATCCCAACTCGCAGTCGAATCTCCACTGGATCCACGTCCGGCGCGAAGATATTCAATCCATCCAGAAGAACATCTCCTTCTGCCCGGGCCCCTTCCACAAAATCATTCATACGATTCAATGTGCGAAGAAATGTAGATTTTCCGCAGCCTGATGGGCCAATAAGAGCGGTCACTCGCTGTTTGTAGATGTCCAGATCCAGGTCGGTAATGGCCTGAAACGTATCATAGAATACGCTTAGCTTTTTAGTCCTGAATATAGGCTCCCGGGGACCATCGTCCTCGGAACTGTTTGTACTTACCTGAAAATTGATGTCGTTCTCTGCCAT
The DNA here is from genome assembly GCA_041984705.1 of Leptonemataceae bacterium. GTDB lineage: Bacteria > Spirochaetota > Leptospiria > Leptospirales > Leptonemataceae > UBA3465. Next base: position 3,447 of record JBHIXQ010000069.1, read on the forward strand.
GATAATTGCCGGTTTAAGAATGTAGATAGCTTAGTTTCTTTCGAAAGAAAAGCCTCAAATAAATGGCCACCGCATTCATTAACAGTAGCACCACAAGAAGCACAATAATAGCGGAGCCTGCCAGAGCATGAAACTCCTCCTGAGGGCGCCCGGTCCAGTTGTAAATTTGAATGGGCAGGACCGTATATCCATCCAGAGGATGACCGGTTACGAAGGCGATGTAGCCTGCAGCCCCGACAAGAAGCAAGGGAGCCGCCTCGCCAATGGCCCTGGAAAGAGCCAGAATGACGCCAGTAAGAATTCCAGGGGTGGCCACTGGCAGCACCTGATAGCGCACCACCTGCCACCTGGTCATTCCGATTCCATATCCGGCCAGGCGAAAGGAATCTGGCACAGCCCTCAGCGCTTCCTGAGCTGCGATTGTAATCACAGGGAGCACAAGCAAAGCCATGGTGAGGGATCCAGCCAGCACGCTCTGACCCAGAACGGATGGGTCGAAGGTGATGGCCAGGCCCATGGGGCCCAGAACTGTATTAAATCCGTCGATGAGGATTTGCAAAGCTCTGGGCAGCCAGATTCCAAACAAGGTATAGCCCAGAATACCATAGATAATGGAAGGAACCCCGGCCAGATTCTGAATGTTCAGTTTAACAAAACGTACAATGCGGTTGTTTCTGGCATACTCTTCCAGAAAGATTCCAGCACCCACGCCGATGGGTATGGCAAAGGCTGCAGTGAGTCCCATGAGCCACAGGGTCCCTACGATTCCAGAAAGAATGCCGGCCCGTTTGGGATTGGGATGAGCGGTATTTGCAATAAAATCCAGACTCAGTCCATCGAATCCTGTAATCAGCAGGTCGATTAGAAGGTAGCCCAGGAAAAATAGAGCTACGAAATTTGCCACAAAGCAGGTGAACTGAAATATCAGACCATACATCTGATATCGCCGGTAGCGAGAGGGATCAAATTGATTCATTGATAGACCTCCCGGAATCTTCGCACAATGCGAGTGGCAATAAAGTTAAAGCTAAAAGTAAGAACGAACAGAGTCAGACCGATAGCATACCGTGTGAAGTACTCAATGCTTCCTGCAGATGCATCTCCCAGAGAAATCTGCACTATGAAAGCGGTCATAGTCTGAATGCCTTCGAAGTAATTCCAGGCAGTAGTTGGTGTAGCTCCTGCTGCAAGGGTTACAGCCATGGTTTCGCCCACGGCCCGGGCAAATGCCAGAATAAAGGATGCAATTATTCCGCTAATGGCCGCCGGAATAATGATCTTTGTAACAACATGAAATCGACTCATTCCCAGAGCATATCCTGCATTCTTGATGCTTACAGGAACTACGCGAAGCGAATCCGCCGACAGAGAAGAGACCATGGGCAGAATACTGATACCCACTACAATAGATGCAGACATGGCATTAAACACCTGCACCGTATCGTCTCCAAACAGAACTTTGAGAATGGGAGTTACAGTAACCAGCGCAAAGTAGCCGTAAACCACGGTAGGGATACCACCCAGGATTTCAACCACTGGAGTGGCCACTTCCCGCGATAAAATCGAAGAAGTTCACTTCCTGGAAGAAGCCGATAGCATCGGATACCAGAATATAAACGATTAATCCGGTAATTGTGACCGTTGTGGCCCCAAGAATTCGCAGAACCCATCGAATGGTTCTTTCCCCCAGGGCCTTGGAGGGTTTCTGCCCGTATCGAGCAAAAACCCTCTTTCGGTCACCCTGGACTGCCTCTACAAGGATTTCCAGGTTTTCTTTCATCTAGATCTGGAACTCAGCCATTAGTTGGCGTACAAACTCTCCACCGGTTTGCCCATCAGATCCACATCTTTGAGAACGCTTCCGGTCTCCAGGTTTTCAAAATGAGCCTTGATGTTTTCGTAAGCTTCTGCGGACAGAGGAATGTAACCTACCTGCTTGGACAGCTCGGCAACGTTTGCCAGATAGAAATCAACAAACTTCTTTACATGATCTTTCTTCGCAGCTGCTACGGATACGTAGATCAATAGCGGGCGTGAAAGAGGAGAGTAAGTTCCTTTTTTTAAGGTTTCCAGGCTGGGCTTAACCGCTTCGCCGCTTCGAGGGTTTACGATGGGAACAAGCTTCAGAGAATCCTTGTTTTCTTCGTAGTAAGCGAAGCCAAAGAATCCAACTCCATTTTTGTCGCCGGCAATGCCACGAACGAGGGTGTTGTCATCTTCGCTGAAGAGTGCATCAGATCGAACCTGACCGCCTTTTCCGATAATAGCTTCAATGAAGTAGTCGAAGGTTCCGGAGTCTTTTCCAGGAGAGTAAGCTTTGATTTCTTCTTCCGGCCAGCCTTCTCGAACTTCGGCCCAGGTCTTTGCAGGGCTTTCTGAATTGAAGATTTTCTTGAGCTCATCTACTGTGAGCTTGTCTACAAAGTCATTTTCAGGATTTACAAGAACAGCCAATCCGTCATAGGCCACAGGGATCTCAATAAAGTTGACTCCAGCTGTTTTGCAGTTTTCCAGCTCATCGGATTTGATAACCCTGGAAGCATTTGAGATGTCAGTTTTGCCGCTGCAGAACTTTTTGAATCCGCCGCCAGTGCCACTTACGCCAACTGTTACATGCACATCACCGGATTTTTCCTGGAATGCGGCTGCAACCGCTTCTGTAATGGGGTATACGGTACTGGATCCATCGATCTGCACCATGATTCTCTCTTTGCAGGATGCCAGAGAGAAGGATGATATCAGGGCTAGTCCCAGCCCTGCCTTCCAAATATTTCGATTCATTTGCATAGTAACTCCTGAGAATGGACCAATATTATTACAACTATGTTACATTTCTGTGGCTACCGTCACAATCCTGCATTAGCAGCCTCAGATCCAGGGGAAATAATGCCCAGACAATTCTCGCTTGACCTACTGGATTTTTGCCACCTCGATGTCCAGTAGAAAGCCATGATCCAAAAGCAACTAGATGAACTGAAAGAGCATGTCAGCCTGATGGCCCGCAGGGCGGAGGCCATTCTGGATATGGCACTGGAAACCCTTGAGAAAAGAGAAGAAACCCTCTTTCAGAAGACTGTATCCATGGACAGGGAGCTGAATGCCATGGAAATCCAGATGGATGAGAAATGCATGCGTCTTCTGGCCCTGCAGGAGCCCTTTGCCCTGGATTTTCGCTATATTTTTAGCGCCATCAAGACTACCCGGGATCTGGAACGTATTGGAGATGAGTCCAAGACCATTGCTCGGTGGAGTCTCAGACTGCCCGGCGGTCAGGTTTCCGAAGATCTACGGGAGCTGGCCTCAAAGGCCCGAGAAGCCCTGAAGGAAGCGGCGCAGGCTCTGGTGAATTCAGATCTGGATGCGGCCAACAAGGTGCTGCAACTGGAACTGGAAGTGGATGCCATCGAGGAAAAGATCCTGGAGGTCTCCACGGATATCTCTCTGGCACTCATGGTCCGAGCCATGGAGCGCATCGGCGACCTCTCCACCAACATTGCGGAAAACGTTATTTTCTCTGTAAAAGCCCAGGACATCCGTCACTCCACCTGATGGGTGGCCGAGTTCGGCCCTTATCATGGGAATTCTTCTATATAATCTGAGCCTTCTGGCGCTGTATCCTCTGTACCGGGTCCTGGCTCTTTTTCATCCAGGGCTGCGCGATTTTCGCAAGAGCCGTAAAGATGGATGGCGACAGTTTCGCAGATTCGCAAGCACAGAGGCGAAGATGCGAAATCTGCCCGGCCACAATGCTCGCATTATCTGGTTACATGCAGCCAGCGCCGGAGAACTGGATCAATCCCTGGCCCTGGCCAGAGAAATTCGCAGTCGCGGCAAATCCACCATTGTACTCTCTGTATTCTCCAGAAGCGTAAAGCGACTGCCCACCGATACAGTGGATTTTGCCTTTTATCTGCCTCTGGATCTTCCTTTTCGATGGGCATCCCTTATAGGCAAGTTACCCATCCATACATTTATCACCAGCACCTGGGATGTTTTTCCCAATCTGCTGCGATACCTTTCCTCCAGAGGCACCCGATGCTTTCTGGCCTCCGCTGCCCTGCCCCGGGACTCCTCCAGACTCAAATGGAAATGGTTCTTCGCTCCGCATTACCGGTCGCTTACTGGAATCGGCGCTGTGGATGAAGCCAACCAGAAACGCTTTCAGCAGCTTTATAAAGGCCCGGTACATATTACCGGCGACACTCGCTTTGATACAATATTCTATAAACTGGAGCAGGCCCGATTACCGGAAGAGCACAAGAAAAGATTCCAGTCGCTGCTCAAACCTCCGGCGAAAACGAAAGCCGGCAAAAAGAGAAAGAAAGAACAGATCTTGATTCTGGCCTCTACCTATAAAGCCTGCGATGAAATGGTGTTTCCTGTGCTTTCTGAATGGCTGGATCGATTCCATGGATGGAAGGTCTGGATATTTCCTCATCATATAGATTCCCATCGAGTGGCGGAGCTTTCGCACAACCTGGCAAAAGAAGAATTAAAGGCAGATCTATTTGTGCCGGATTCGGAAAATCAGCGTCTGCCGGTGCATGAACCGGGTAAAAGCGAAAATCGCATCCTGATCATGAATTGCCTGGGTCTTCTGGCCCATGCCTATGCCCTGGCTCAGTTTTGCTACATTGGCGGAGCATACCATAATCGAGTGCATAATACAGCTGAAGCCGCCGCTCTGGGAATTCCCATTGTTACCGGACCAAGGATTGAGTCCAGTCCCATCGCAGTGGATCTGCGTCAGGCAGGGGCTCTGTTTGTAGCACCCAGCACCAGGCTGCTCAAGGAAATCATGTTTCGTCTCACGGATGAATCCATGTTTCGCAAAAGACAGGGAAAGATAGGAAAGAAGCTTCTGAGCGGTCGCAAAGGGGCATCGCAGGTTTTCTGCGATCAGTTTAACATCGCCTGATGGTTTTTTGCCGTATTCTCAAGTGTCCCCATCGCCCGGCTTGATGCCTCATAGCCAGAAATATCGCGCCGGGATTTGAAGATTAGTTCACAATGAATTCTGTGAAATAAACATCCTTCACTTTGCCCTCAGAAAGCAAATGATTGATGGATGCTTTGAGTTCTTCGCGCAGCTCCACTTTATCTCGTGCGGTGGATAGATCCGCTTTGGTCTTACCGGA
>JBHIXQ010000070.1:0-8544 GCA_041984705.1 Leptonemataceae bacterium
ATCGATAAGTCACTGAATGATGGGCTTCTGGCCAACAGTATCCGGCAGCGTCTGGCCGGTGGAGACGTTACCATCGAAGTTGTTGATAACTATCGAGAGGTGCTGGATCATTATCAAAAGCAGGGCCAGCTTCTGGAAAAGGATTCATTGCTGATTTATCCATTTCCCGGTCGATTCGTATCATCCTGTCCTGGTTCCGATGGCATGGTATGCTGTCAGTATTTCGTCATTAACTTTGGAGTGGGCTGCCTCTACGATTGTCACTATTGCTATTTGCAGAATTTCATGAATCATCCTTTGATGACCCTTTTTGGTAATCTGGAGGAAATGTTTGCGGAAGTGGATCGGAAAATCAAAGGAAAGAAGTTTCACTTTCGCATTGGCACCGGCGAGTACACGGATTCCCTGGCTCTGGAGCCCATTACGGGTTTATCCCGAATCCTGGTAGAACATTTCGCAGACATAGAAAACGCTACCCTTGAATTGAAGACCAAGTCCTGTAATGTGGACAGTCTACTGGATGCCCGCCATAACGGACATACTGTAATGGCCTGGTCTGTGAATCCGCCTTCGGTTATCGATGCAGTGGAGGATGATACGGCCAGTCTGGATGAGCGATTGGATGCTGCGGTGAAGGTGCAACAGGCAGGCTACAAGCTGGCTTTCCATCTGGATCCACTTATCTACTACGATAACTGGGAATCCGAGTACCATGACCTGATCGACCGAATCTGTGATACAGTAGATACCAATCGAATTGCCTGGATTTCTATTGGAAGTTTTCGCTATTCTCCGGGACAAAAAGAGGTGATGCAATCCAGGTTTGCCGAAGATAATCTTACTAAAGAAGAAATGATTCAAGGACCGGACGGGAAGTACCGTTACTTTAAGACGATAAGGCAGAAAATGTATGGGTCCGTCCGGGAAAAAATCATGTCGCGAGATCCGCGGCTATTCCACTATCTTTGCATGGAAACCAGATCGTCCTGGCAAAATGTATACGGCTTTGTGCCGGATTCAGCCCGCAATCTGGATGCTCTCTTTGATGAGCGTCGTCATTACGTTGACTCCGCTCTGGCCGGAGATCCCGCTCACCAATACCAGCCAACCGGCCAGTGAAGTTAGATCTACAGAGTCCAGCCCATCGGGACTGAACTCTGTAGACTCATTGAAAGACCCGCGTACCAATCGCAGGTCCATGGAATCCAGGGATCGGGCCGACCAGGAACTACCACCTGATGATGAGCCCGAGAACCTCAACACACTGAATGCTCCCGGCGCCGATTACGCTCCCTTCATTGTAGAGGATGGAAAATACATTATTTTTCAGTCCGAAAGACCTGGAACGCTGGAAGGGCACAATCTATGGTACAGTTTTAATCGAAACTTTCCGGATCGAGCCGGACCGGTGGAGTATTCGGTTCCTCTGGAGCTGCGATTTCCCTATCAGGACCGGGATCCCAATGATACCATGCGAGTTCTATTTTCGGAAACAAGCGGGTTTTTCTCCCCAGGCAGCGACGGTTTCGATGGTCATCCCTGCATCCTCTATCGAAACGGGCAGCCAGTAGAAATCTATTTAACTTCTACCAGGCAACTGGATGGCAACGGAAAACTGGCGCGTGATGGCTTCGCTGGCACCAACATCTATTATGCCAGGTTTCGTAACAATCGATGGTCCGAAGTTCGCCATCTAAATGAAATCAATAGCGATTACAACGATAGAATGGCCTACGTTACTCAGGATGGAAGCAGGATGTACTTTGTTTCCGACCGACCCGGCGGTTACGGCGGAAATGATCTGTATTATTCGCAAAGAGATCTGAAAACCGGCCTCTGGTCGGATCCCATCAATCTGGGACCGGACATCAATTCCCGATACGATGAGATTACTCCGCATGTTAGTTACGGAGGCTCTCGTCTTATTTTCGCTTCCAATCGTCCAGGTGGAATTGGCCACTTTGATCTATACTACAGCCGATTCAGTGGTTATGACTGGGAAAAGCCCGAGAATCTGGGGCGACCTATCAATAGCGAAAGAGACGATGAAGCCATGAGTTTAACCAGGGATGGCCTCTGGTTGTACTTTGCCAGCGATCGAAAACATCCTATGGCCATGGGTGGATTCGACCTTTACAGGTTCGCAACCCCGGATAACCTCCTGGATTCTGTGAAGATCCTTCTTACCGGGAAGATCATGGATGCTTCCAGTAAGCTTCCCCTGGGACTGGACGCCACAATCAAGATTTTGTTCGAAGAGCAAACCATCGTCTTGAGTTCCAGAAAGACTGTGAAAACCGATGGGATAACAGTCAGCAATCAGTTTGAAGTGGAGCTTTACTCGGGTAGAGTTTACCGGGCAGAAATCAGTGCTCCTGGATATGAACCTGCAGAGATTCAGCTGGACTACCGCGGTTCCATACCATCCGGCCGCACCGACGAGCGTATCGTTTTTCTGGAGCCTATTCGACCTGACACTACCAACCCCGAAAAGGGCCGCATAGTTCCCGGCATCGTTGTAGATGCAGATACTGGACTGGCATTGCCAGCATCCACCATTCGAAAGTTTTCGGGCAATGATGTTGTTCAGGTTCCGGATGTAGATGAAAAAGGGGAGTTCGCAGTTACCGTTAAACCCGGAGAAAGCATTGAACTCGAGGCACGTTCACCGGGGTACACCATGAAGCGGCTTCGTTTCGAGGAAAATGGCCTGGAAAGAATTCGGATTGAACTCAAGTCGGACGGAACGGACCCCTGTGAAAGTTATCAGCCTGCATGTGTAGACAATGTTCGAATTCTATTTGCATTGAATGAATCCAGCATACGTCCATCTGAATTGAGGAAAATTCGTAACATTGCAGAGGTAATGAAACGAAATCCAGACATGCGGATTGAAGTGCAGGGACACACGGATAGAACCTATAGAGGGCCAGAAGACCGTGCATACGAGTACAACCTTATGCTATCTAAAGAAAGGGCCCGCGCAGTGCAGAAAGCGCTAACGGATATGGGAATTGCAGCTGACCGATTGTTTATTAAAGGTTACAGTTATTTACGTCCTATAGTACCGACGCAGGATGCTGTGACAGGAGCTGTAAATCGAAGGGTTGAGTTCCGAAGATTAAGGCAGTGACATCCGGGAGTGTTTATGAGCTCAGAAGAGAATGCCTCCCCGGAAGATATTAGTTTAGTACCGGGTGCAGGAGCTATGAAAGTAATTGTTAATGGAAAGCGGGACTGGGAAGTTCTACGAGATCCGAAAAAGCTTACTTACCTGATTGATAACAAGCTGGAAGGAAGAGCCCTGTTTTTGAAACATTCCGTTCCTCCGGCCGAGTTCTCCAGGGAGCCTTCCGAAGATGGTGTAGTTACTTTTTACTACGCGCCCAACATCCCTATTGAGGGAAACTTCACTCTATTTCTTACCTTGAACAGACAGATTGAGCTGGACTTTCAAGTGGAGGAGATACTGGAGCCAGGTCATCTGAAAGCCAGACCAGTGGAGGTTCGTATCGGAAAAGCCATGCGAGCGTTTCCCAGAATTTCTGTAGGCGAGGACCTGGTCCATGTTACCAATTTTCGAGTCAGCAAAAATGAAATCGCCCCGAACAATACAAAAATGCAGATTACCAATCAGGTCATCTTTAATGAGTTCGAAAAGCGTCTGGGGGCTCGATTCAGCGGTCTCAAGGTCCATGCTCCCTACGATCCCAAATTTCCGGACTATCTAAAATCCTTCGAAGGGCATGAAGGTAAAGCTGTAACCACCCAGATGGGTCCAGCATTTGCGGAGCCTGTGGTTTACGAATCCGAGGCCGGTGGAAAAGCCAATCTAGCTTATATGGTGGTGCCCGGCGAGATGGACCCGGTAGGTCAGCAGGATCTTGCTACGGCTGCCGATGAGATGGTGAAGCGAATCATCGATGCAAATACATTCCTGATCAAGGACAAGCAGAGGGTTGTGAACATATCCGAAGGTGGCATCGCCATCATGCTCACAAATGAGGACTTGAAAAAATACGCACCCCTGAGGAAATGGATCACGTTTGATCTGATTTTCAAGATGCAGGCTCCTCTCCGTTTACATGGCGCCATTCGACACATGGAAGAACTTCCGGTGGCCACCGGTGATGACGGAGAGAAGGTGCTGGCTGGTCTGGATTTCCAGGGTCTGGGGCATACGGATTTTCGCAAAGGCAGCAAGGATCGACTGAAATCGCTGCTGCAGATGCTTGCCGGCTAGAATGCCGGGGCATTGATAAATTTGCAATTTCTGCTACCTGATCCGAAACACCGGATGCAAAATCCAGCCCTGTCTTGAATCTCATTTATAATAGTAGAGGGATCCATGGCAAATCAAGGGCTCAAGCCCTATCCAGGTACGCGAGATTTCTATCCAGACGATATGGATTTTCGCGGATGGATGGCAGATAAACAGAGACTGGTATGTGAAAGATACGGGTATCGGCAATACGGTGCGCCGGTGCTGGAATACCTGGATCTCTATCTTCGCAAATCCTCCGAAGAAATTGTAAGCGAACAGCTCTATATTTTCACTGACCGTGGTGAAAGAAAGGTTGCGATTCGGCCAGAAATGACACCTACCCTGGCTCGCATGGTGAGTTCTCGACCGCAGCATTATCTGCTACCATTGAGGTGGTATTCCATTGCCAATTTCATGCGATATGAACGGCCCGGACGCGGCAGACTCCGAGAATTCTATCAGCTGAATGTGGATCTACTGGGATCGGAAAGTATTTCTGCAGATGTTGAAGTCCTGGCCCTGGCCTGTGATGTGATGAAAGAATATGGAGCGGCTCCATCGGACTATGTGCTGCGATTCAGTGATCGCCGATTGTTGGATCACAGCTTCCCCGAGCTGAACGGTGATCAACTGCGAGCCCTGGGACGACTCCTGGATAAGAAAGAAAAGCTAAATCCAGAGGACTTTCGCAAATCTGTGTCCGATCTCGGTGGGCAGTGGCAGAAAAAGGATCTGGTAACTAGAGTGGAAGAGTTCTATGAACTTTCCCTGGATTCCGGCAGTGAGAATCCCATCCTTCAGCATCTAAAAGAAATTCGAGACCGTCTGTCCGATCATGTCTCGCAGGAATCTTTTAAATTTGATCCAGGCATTGTGCGAGGCTTTGACTATTACACGGGCCTTGTATTTGAAATGAATGACACTCATCCGGATAATGCCCGGGCTCTGTTCGGCGGCGGTCGTTACGACAAGCTGTTGTCTCAGTTCGGAAAGGAAAGCATACCGGCTGTTGGATTTGGCATGGGCGACGTTACCCTGCAGGATTTTCTGGAGGTGCATAACTTGCGCCCCGATCTGAATCAGAAGAGTTCTCTATTTCTGACTATGTTTTCGGATGATCTGGCCGGCGAAACGGAAAAGGTGGCGGCAATCCTCCGGTCTGCCGGATTACAGGTTGAGCTGGCCCTGGATGGTAGTAGAAAGCTGGGCAAACAGTTTGATCTGGCTGAAAAAAAAGGTCACAGTCATGCAGGAGTCATGGGACCGGAAGAGCTAGAAAAAGGAATGATTCGCATCAAGAATCTGAAGACCGGGGCCCAGCAAGACTTGGCGGTGGCAGACCTGGATCCTGAAAAGCTGAGGGCGCTTTAATTGATCCAATAGCAGTCAGCGCGAAAACAGTACTGCGGTGCGGCACTCGCCTTTCAATGCAATCGTCTCATACCTGGAAGCTTTCGCCGGATATCCAGACCGGAAAACCAATACAATTGGCCTGGATTTGCCCTCCAGTGGAAAGCTTTGCTCTTTTTAAATGGTCTATTCGAATCGAATGGTCTAAAAGGGAAGCGTGATGCGAAACAGGCTTTGATAATTCTCGGGCACAGGATGGGCGGCTAAAACAGGAGCGGTGACCTGCTCCAATTCCAGGGGGACATCTGGCCCTGAATCTTCTTGGTCCCAGGGAAGTGACCTTCGAACGCTTTCAGAGCCCTGGAACCAATCCAGCGGATCGGTAAGGGCAAGCCCATAGATTATTAAGGTTATTCCTATCCATGCGGCGCTTTCTTCTCTGGAGGCCTCAAACCGTTCCCTGGAGCGAATTGAAAGTGGATCCAGTATATCAAATTCGCTTACCCGATTTCCCAGCTGCTCTGTCCGATTGATGGAATAGGCAGTGAAGCTCAGACTTGTCAGGAATAATCCTCCATAGATGTAGGAGCGGTTTTTCTGCCCGGTGGAATAATGACCCCAGCCAGGGAGGATCAGGTTCTTCTGATAGCTGGACAGGGTAGTTTCTGCCTTGATCCGTGCCTGTTCCTCCCGGTACAGATTTCTCTTATGTATTCTGGAAAGTTCATTTTCGAGATCTGCCTGGGTAATGCTGGCTTCCTGTTCCAGTTCTAGAATGTCTTTTCGCATCTCAAGAACCTTTTTTTCCATCTCCATACGCGAAAGCTCAAGTCTGAGATTCTGCAACTGATCCAGAGAGTCTTCCTTCTTCTTCTCCTCAGAAAAAACAGGCGTCAGGAGAAATAGCGATAGGGCTCCAGCGAACATCCAGCGAAAGGATTTGGATCTACTGATTAACATGCTTAACAGTTTTTACGAGCTGTCGCTCCAGGGTGATTACTCCGTTTTCTGTGCGAATCGTATAGGGCATTCCTCGTAGACGAGGAGCCAGTAATCCGCGCAGGATCTGACCGTCGGATAGAGTGATGATGACTGGAGAACCTGAGAAATCCTGCCTTTCTATGACGGAAGCATCCGGCACCGGCGCATCCTTTCGTTGGCTTTCTAAACGGTCCTGGCGATGCTCCAGAGCATCCCGGGCCTCCGGACTGATCTGCTGAGTAATGGCCTGCCCTTGATCCAATTTCAGCGAGGTCTCCGCATTCACCGGCACAACTGTAGTAGAGTTGCCATCGTTCACTGTAGCAAGTACCTGGCCTTCCAGGACATCCACGCGGTCTGTCTGGCCGCGACTCTGGACTCGAGCCACCGTTCCGACGATGCGATAAATTCCGTTGGGTGTTCGTACAGTCACATTCTTGGAATCATCGGAGGAGGAGATAGTCAGGGATCCATCGCGAAGATAGATCTCCATGCGCAGGGTCTTCTTATCAATTTGGTGAAAATCCATCCTGGATGCCTCAAAGGTTATTCTGGTTTGATCGGAAAGCGAAAGGTCAAGGTAGCCATCTTCCGTCAGCAATGCGTTGTCCCCTGCGCGAATTTCCTCCGGATTCGATACAAGTTCGCCGGAGCGCTGGATTGTCAATCCTCTGGAGGAATCAATGGCCAGAGTGGGCGACGGGCCTGGCCGCATCCAGAACCAACCTGCGGTGAGAGCCAGTAGAATGCTTGCCGCGGCCAGATATGGCCGGTTTCTTCGCGCCCATGAAATTGGTGTGGGTCGACTGTGCTTCTGGACGCTTTGATGAGGAGTGTTCTGATCCTGGTTTACGATATCCTGCGATGGTTCCCGGCTGGGATTTTTCTCCGAGACAGATTTCAGGCTCTCTGAATTATCAGAAATTGCGTCATGGGATGATTCACCTGACTTCTCAGAAGGTCCCTCAGACAATGGTTCGCCTGACTTCTCCGCAGTTCCGGCCGCGATTTCATCTTCAATGCGGCTCCACAGTTGATTCAATCGTTCTTCGGAAGGGGAGGGTTGTTCCTTCGCCAGCCTGGAAAATGGTTCAGGCCATTGACTGCTGTCATCATGTAGAAAGGAGAGATCTTTTTTCATGTCCATCCCTCCGTATTCAGTCCTGCACGCTCCATTTCCCTGGCTACAACCTGCCGGGCTTTTTCCAGGTGGCGGTTCACCTGCCGAACCGATAGATCCACCGCCGCAGCAATGGTTTCAGCATTCAGTTGTTCGTAAATGCGCATCTCCAGGATTGCGTCGGCCGGAGGCTTCAGGCTTTCCAGGGCACGCTGGATTGCTGCCTGCAGTTCTTCCAGAGAGTCCCCGACGGATGCTTCCATGTTCGAAGCAGGAGCAAGCTGGTCTGACGGCGCACTTTGCACCGGTAGCTTTTTCTTTTTTCTGTGGTCTCGGCTCTTTCCCAGAACAAACTTCCAGGCAAGCCCTCCGTGCACAGACTCCAGTTTCTTCGTTTGAATGTACGCATGGAGAGCCACAAACCCTTCTTGCACCAGATCTTCCGCTTCTTCCATGCTATGACCTCGGCGGAACTGCAAGAATCGAATCATACCAGCCGCTTCCCGCTGAAAGATCTCCTGGAGCATATTCCGCCCTTCCATTGTTTACATGGCCGGCGGAGGGTTTTCGGACTCTTTTTTTTCTGGAAACAGATCCAAAGAATCGATGGCTTCGTACCGGATATCCAGTGTCTTGCCTTCCAGAGGCTCCTTTTCCAGAGCCTCGAACAAGGATTCCCGGTCTTTCTTTTCTTCAGGTAGTGGTTGAGGCTCATTATCCTGCTTCTCTTTCTCCAATTTGTTCTCTTCCCGTATTCTTTTCAGTTCATTTTCGGCACCCCTCATGACCATACTTTCAATTCTTTCATCTTCTTCGACTTCGATCACTT
>JBHIXQ010000071.1:0-8490 GCA_041984705.1 Leptonemataceae bacterium
CTATGACTCGGGCAGACATCACACCGGGAATGGCGCAGGCAAAGCTGGATAGCAATGGAATGAAAGATCGACCGTTCAGGCCGGTCCAGCCCAGCAGTCGATCCATCATAAAGGCTGTGCGAGCCAGATAACCGGAGTCTTCCAGCACAGCGATAAATGCGAATAAAATCATGATCTGCGGCAAAAAGACCAGAACTGAGCCCACACCGGCCAGGACGCCATCCACCAGCAGGGATTGTAGTACCGGGGATCCTTCCAGTCCCGATCCAGCCAGTTCACCGGCCGCAGAGAACAACCATTCAATCCCATCCATTAGAGGCCCGGCCCAGGCATAGATGGACTGAAAAACCAGGGCCATAATTGCCAGAAAGGATGCGAACCCTGTAAACTTACCTGTGAGGAACCGGTCCATTCGGTTGCGAAAACCCGGCACAGGAGCAGCAACTCGCTGGATGGTACTCTCGCTAATTTTTTTGGACCATGAATAGCGATTCCTGGTTAATACTGCAGGACTGTGGAGATTACCGGACTTGAGTTTTTCAATGGCTTCCTCGGCCAGTTCCAGTACCGCTTCATTGGGTTCCCATTGCCTTTCATCCTTTGGAAAGAAGAGAAGCTGAATGGCCTCCTGGCGGCTCAAATCATGATGCTTTCTTGCTTCGACAAGAAAATCCTCCAGAATGGATTCCAGAGGTTCTTCGTACTGCAAATGGCGGGAGGGTCTGGGAGACTCTACAACAAATCGATCCAGTTCCTTGCGAAACTCCCTTACCGATTGTCCGTCGCCGGCCACCACGGGAACTACCGGGCAACCCAGCTCTCTTTGCAGGGCGGCAACATCCAGCTTCTGTCCCGATTTTTCCAGAAGGTCCGTCATGGTCAGTGCTACCAGAACAGGGACGTCCAGTTCCCGGACCTGACTCAGTAGATAAAGATTTCGTTGTAGATTCGTGGCATCTGCCACAAAGACAATGTGTCCTGGTCGATCCAGTCCCTCCAGGCGATCCAGAAGAACTCTGGCAGATACCCTTTCATCTGGAGAGGCGGGTCGAAGGCTGTACAGGCCAGGAAGATCGATGACGGAAAAGCTATGCCGATTATAGTCCGAAGCCGGCACCATACCGGTTTTCTTTTCAACAGTTACTCCGGGATAGTTTCCGGTCTTCTGACGTGCGCCGCAGAGTACGTTAAATAATGAGGTCTTTCCTGTATTGGGATTTCCAACTAATGCAATTCGAACGGTCTGAGTGGTTGTTTCTGCCATTTAATGTATTGCCCTGGTTCTAGCCGGTCTGCATTTCGATTCGGCGTGCCTGCTCCATGCGAATACACATGGAGGATTCCATGACTTTCACTTCCAGAGGATCGCCCAGGGGTGCACGTTTCAACACTTCTACGGTTTCTCCTGGAACAAATCCCAGTTCAGCCAGACGAAACAGAAATGGATCAGAATCATCCAGAAATTGAATTACGCCGGTCTGGCCCGGTTGCAGATCACCTAGATTCATTGGAACACCCGCCGGATGAAGAGCAACTGCCCGCCGGCTTTCTTGCCGCGCGAAACAGGTTGATGACTCGTAGAGCCAGATAGGTTCCGGCACCTGTTACCACCAGAGTTATGATTGCCATTTCCCAGTATGTCATCGTTACCTCGCGTCCTGCTGTCTTTTCCTTTATCCCGCAGAGTAGATCAACCCGGAAGCTATTACGGATCTCTGCCTGGAGGAACAACTCAGATCATTTCCTTCAAAAAAGAGCCCCTGGGTCCGTTCGTCAAATTTTTTTGAGAATCAGTCTCATAGTGCAGGGATGAAAAAAGCCGCAGAATTCTGCGGCTTGTAAAAACGGACCATGTTGGACCCTTTTAACGTTTGGAGAACTGAGTTCCTCTCCGCGCTTTTCTCAGGCCGTATTTCTTACGTTCCACCATTCTGGGATCTCTGGTAAGCAATCCTGCCTTTTTCAGGGGCTCACGAACCTGGGGATTCTCGGACTGGAGTGCACGAGCCAGTGCCAGGCGAACGGCTCCGGATTGAGAGCTCACGCCACCGCCGCGAACATTGATCTTCAGGTTAACGGCACTTTCTTTTCCTGCCAGTTTCAGCCCTTCGGTAGCATGCTGCATCATTCGAGGCACAGTGAAATACTGCTCAATGGGCTTACCATTAACGGTAATCTGCCCATCGCCGCTGCTCATTTGCAATCTTGCCACGGAGGTTTTTCTTCTTCCCAGGTATGTTGTTTGTGTGCTTGCCATAGTCTTATATTCTAGATGATTTCTCAGGTTCTGTGCGCTGGCGTCCAGGCTTCTGGTTTTTGAGATTGATGGGGATGCTCGGTTCCGGTATAGACCTTCAGGTTACGAAACATTTTTCTACCCAGAGAGCCTTTGGGTAGCATTCTACGCACCGCCAGTTCCAGTGCAGACACAGGATTCTTGTCCAGCTTCTCTCGCAGGCTCATGGAGGTAAGACCTCCCGTGTAGCCGGAGTGCTTGTGATAGATCTTTTGATCCAGTTTCTTACCGGTTACTTTGATCTTTTCTGCGTTTACAACAACTACGAAGTCTCCCACGTCCTGGTGGGTAGAGAAATCCACTCTGTGCTTTCCACGCAAACGATAAGCAATTTGAGCAGATAGACGGCCCAGATTCTGCCCGTCGGCATCTACCAGGATCCACTTCTTCGTGATGTTCTTTTCCGCTGTTAGCGGGGTTCTCTGTGTAGGCAATAGATGGCTCATACTGATCTGGACAGGATTTAGTCTCCCTTCAGCCGGTCAATCTCCTTTTCCAGTTTTACCCGTGTTCGCTTCATGTTTTTAACATCTTCCAGGAGGGATCCCAGTTGCTGTTTCAGATCTCCCAGGTTGGCCCCCGCTGGTGCTTCCGATTTCGAAGTTGGAGCCGTGGTTTTGCTGCTGCCGGAGGGGGATGCCGCTTTCCCTGGCGCCTTCTTTTTAGAAGCCGATTTATTGGCACTTTTTACCGGGGCAGAAGGGGAAGCCGATGGTGGAGTTTGCGTCCCGGAAGCAGGGGCCGGCCCTCCCATCTGAAGTCTGAGGGCCAGTTTTTCAATAAGCTCTTCTTTTTGTTGCTGTAGTTCTCTCAGGCGTGCCACCAGGCCCTGTAGCTGCTTCAATTTCTCTGTGCCTGCCTGAAGGCGAGCATCCAGTAGTTTGACCCTTTCTCCGGCCCTTTTGTGTTGCTTGCGAAGATCCTGGATTAATCGGGCTCTTTCTTTCCTGCGATTCTGGAGTTCCTTCTGTAACTTTCCATTTTCATCTTCCAGCTGTTTTAGCTGATCCAGAATCCTCTGAAAGTCTCCTGCCTGGGCCTGCTTATTTTCACTTTTCTTCTCTGCCAAGGGTTCCACTCCACGTGCCAGTCCACATTATGCCCCATTGCTCTGTGCAGGCAAGAAATTACCGATGCGCCTGAAATGTAGAGCGCCCCGGAAATGGATCCTGGAGTGGTGCTTCATGGTCAGGAGCCCAGGTACTTTCGTTTGGCCTTTACGTGCTCTTGAAACGTCTTTGAGAAATGATGGGAGCCATCGGGCTTCAAGACGAAGAACAGAAAGTCCCCTTCTTCGGGATGAAAGGCGGCCTTCAATGCTGCCAGGCCCGGGTTGGAGATTGGCCCCGGTGGCATGCCGCCATGTTCGTAGGTATTGTAAGGGCTCTTGATCTGTAGATCCTTTTCGTAGAGCTTCTCTCTGGGTTTGGGAAGTAGGTATTGAATTGTGGCGCAGGATTCCAATCGCATCCCTTTATCCAGTCGATTCATAAATACCCGGGACATATGAGGCAGCTCATCCTTCTTCGCAGCCTCCCTTTCTATGATGGATGCCAGTATGAGCTTCTTATGCAAATCTGCAGCCGACAGGTTTTCCGGAGGATCCGCCTTTTCCAGTTGTACAAAGAAACGCTGAATCATGGCCTCATGGATTTTTTCCAGAGGGTATCCATGGCTGATTGTGTAGGTTTCCGGAAACAGGTAACCTTCTGTAGACTTTGCCGGGATTTTATACTTTTTCAGAATTTCGGGATCTTCTGTGAGCTTGATAAATTGTTCTTCGTTCTCTGCGAAGCCCCGTTTCACCATCAACTCGGCAATCTGCCGGTTATGCCAGCCTTCGGGGATTGTGAATTGCACCATACGGACTCTTCCATCGGTGAGCACATCTGCCACTTCATGGGTGGACATTCCGTCGTTCAATTCGTAGGAGCCTGCCTTTAATTCATCCTGAAGACCGGTGATGCGCATGTACAGCTTGAAATAGTCCGCCGATCGAATGATGCCGGATTCGCTCAGATCCCGGGCCACGCTATAGGCGCCAGAACCGTGCTTCAAATCGTATACTATCTTTTGCGATCCATCTCCAGCGGCGCGAGATGGACTTAAAAATTGCATGTAGAGTATCAGGCCCAATCCTACAAAAACCAGGGCACCGGCCCAGTAACGAATGTCTTTAACCTTGTTCATCTTTCACTGCTTTCCAGGGCGCGGAAATTCTAGAGGTTCCCCGGAAGCTTCCTTCTCTCCATAAGATAGTCGAACATTTGAGGGGCGAGCAATGAATTTACGGTCCAATTCGTAGATTTTCGCAAATTTCAGAAATGTGGAAAAAGCCGAGGCCATGGCAATTGCAAAGCCCGGAAATCCGTCCAGAAACCCTCTTTTGAATAAATATATCTCCCAGAACTTTCCCCAGGGCTTATAGAGCACCGGAAGCCAGCGAAATCGTCGGCCTTTGCGAAATCTTGTAAAAGCTACAATGGAGCTGAACTTATTTACGGTATCTACCTGGTGGGATAGATCCTTGAAGCTATAATGAATGATATCTCCCTTCAGGACGCCTCCGTTGCCCTGGATCTCCACGAAATCATGTGGATTCTCGCCGGCCCATTTTGCTTTTCCTTTGCGAAAGAGCCTGAATCGTCTCTGAGGATACCAGCCAGAATGCCGAATGAATCGGCCCATGTGAAAGGTAAGTCTTGCAAGCCTGTATCCATTGGTTTCGTTTTCCGCTTCCTGTTTGAACTGGATCAGGCTGTTTTGTAGCTCCGGCGAAACCCTTTCGTCAGCATCCAGAGATAGTATCCATTCATGGCTGCAGCGCTCAATGGCTGCATTTTTCTGTTCTATGTGACCGTCAAAATCTCTGGCTTCAAAACGTACCCGGTCATAGCTTTTTGCTATGGCTTCTGTCTCATCAGTGCTGTGCGAATCCAGAATCAAAATTTCATCTGCGACCGGAAGACAGGATTCAATGCAGTCACGAATGTTCTTTTCTTCGTTGTAAGTAATTATGGCCGCTGAAAGTTTTTTCATTTAGCTCTCATCCATCTTTCTTTTGCCTGTGGCATCTGGAATCTCCGAACAGTCCATTCCCGCTCGGATCTGAATACAGCTTTTTGCCGGCCGCACATCCCGGGAAAGCTACCTGTCTTTGTAATCGGGCTTTCTCTTTTCCTGGATGGCATCCATGGCTTCTTTGAAATCTGCACTTAGATAGTTCTCTGCCTGGCTGGAAGCTTCGTATTTCAGGGTTTGTTCCAGATTGGTGTCTCGGTACAGTCCTTGCTTGAGAGCTCGCACAGCTCCCGGGGCTGCACTGGCAATCTCTCTGGCAACTTCAATGGTTTTATCCAGAATTTCCTCCTGGGAATACACCGCATGGCAGAGTCCTCGCTCCAGCGCCTCGTTCCCTGAGATCTGCCTTCCTGTAAGTAATAGTTCCTGGGCCTGATGCAGGCCGGCTACGCTGCGCGCCAGAAAACTGGAGCCCATGCCTGGATGAATTCCTATGCGAACAAAGTTGAATGCATATTTTCCTTCAGGAACGAAATAGCGAAGATCGCAAGCCAGAGCCAGGGCCAGACTGGCGCCGATGGCATGGCCGTTTACGGCTGCCAGCACCGGAAATGGCATGTTGCGCACTTCCAGAAATAGTCTGTAGAATGACTCCATAAACTCTTCATTGTCTTTCTGGCTTTTCTCCATAAAAGAGCGAAGCAGGCCCAGATCCCCACCACTGGAAAAAAGACCATTCTTGCCGGTGATGATGACAGCCCGGGGCAGAGGGTCCTGGGAGGCCAATCGATGCAGTTCACGATGAAAGCCCAGCCCCATTTCCAGCGTCATGGAGTTCTTGGACTCCGGATTATTTAGATAAAGAATGCCTATCTGGCCATTATCGATTGTTTCCAGGGATATGGATTCGCTCATATGTCATTCATCCGGATGCATGTCCGGTGTCTCTTCCATTGTTGAATGCATGTGTTCTGTGGGATCAGGCTTCTTACGCAGAATCATATACAATGTGCTTCCAAAAAGAGCCGTTACAAATCCTACTGATAATGTCATTACTATCCAGCCGCCGAGTGTCATAGATCCTCCTTTTCCTGCTTACGCCATCGCCTGAGAGCTGCCGAAATCAGGATGATAAAGAAAGCCGATAGAACTACAAGGAATGTTACCGTCAACTGCATGGTAACATCTGAGCCCAGGGCATCCAGCTTCTTGGGCAGTTCCTGCTGAATCCACAGTACAAAGATAACGATTAAGAAAGCCGGTGAAACGTACTTCCAGATGAAGCCCACCCATTTTGGTAGTTTGAGATAGGAGCCTCGATTGGCCTCCTCGATGGCCCTGTCGGCGCCAAAGAACCATCCGCCCACCAGCACCTGAAGCATTGCCAGCAAGTAAATGGCAAAGGTGCCTACCCAAAAATCCATATATCCCAGGCCTTTGTTTCCCAGACTGAAGTAAGCTACAAATCCGGTGCCTATTAATGTGATGAGCCCCAGAAATGTTACAGAGGTCTTTCGCTCCAATCCCAGCCCTTCTTCAAAAAAGGCAATGGCTGGTTGCAGCATGGACAGGGAGCTTGTAATAGCTGCCAGAAACAATAGAAAGAACCAGAGAAATCCAAAGAAGTTTCCCACCGGCATGGCCTGAAATACCTGGGGCAGGGTCTCAAACCCAAGCGCGAATGTAGAGTCGCTGATTCCGGCAGGTCCCAGAAAGATAAATGCGGCGGGAATGGTAATCAATCCGCCCAGCGCTACTTCAGCGAAGATATTCCCGGAAGCCGAAGTGGTGCCGGATAATACGACATCCTCATTTCTTCGCACATAGCTTGAATAGGTGATGATTACACCAAAGCCTACGGACAGTGAAAAGAATACCTGGCCTGCAGCTTCCATCCACATCTCAGCATTCAGGAGAGATTCAATGAATGTCTTGTTTCTGGGTTCCGGATTCCACATGTAACCCAGACCATCCAGTACGTTGCGTTCGGGAAAGTTAACCGGATCCGGAGTTCCCAGAGAAAGGACCCGAATAAGCACAAGTATGGCACAGATAAATAGCACCGGGATGGCCACCCGGGTAACAATCTCAATGCCCTTCGACAGTCCGCGATAGATGATGCCCGTATTCAAAGCGAAGCAGATGAGAACAAAAAATAGAATTGGATGGGTTCCGGTAAAAAGACTACCGTCTGCCCCGGATCCTGTGGCAGAGGCGAATAGATCCTTAAACGGGGTTCCTCCACTCAATGCATTGAATTCAGGAAGACCGCCAACCAGATAGAGATAAGCATAGTAGAGACAGAGGGCTTCGATGAAAACGTAGTACATGTAGATGCCCACCGGCACCAGAAGACCCAGAAATCCAAAATAAGGTGATCCTTTCCATTTCCATAGCGCTCGAAAGATACCAGGACTGGAATGATATCCTTTATCGCCGCCATATCGACCCATGGACCATTCAAGCCATGCAATCGGAAGGCCCAGTAACAGAAGGGCGATGAAGTAAGGAATCATAAAGGCTCCCCCTTCATATTTCGCGGCCAGTCCCGGGAATCTAAGGAAGTTTCCCAGCCGATGGCACTTCCCATCACCGCGAGAATAACCCCGATTCTAGATCCCCATCGTTCTTTGTTTTGCATAATCTATTCCTTCACTTTCCTTGCATAGAGTTACGCTCGGCGCCTTACATCGTGTAAGGTCGCCTCCCGTTTCTCTAGTGCGCGGCTCCGCCGCTAGTGATCATCGTGATCACGAAAGAGTCTACGACTCTTTCCGGTCCGCCGGGGACCAATGGGTTTCAGGCGGACCCCCAGATATTGAGCCTGCGCGAGCCGGGCCACAGGAAGTGGTCCGTGGGCTCAATATCGCTTCGTTCGGCGCCTTACAAATCAGTAGGGCTTCGTAATGAAGCCCCGGACCCTACTGCCGCCTTCCAGTTGGCCCTCCCGTGTCTCTGGTGCGCGGCTCCGCCGCTACGAATGACACATTCATGAAATCTTTCCATTACCCTGTTTGCCAGAGCTGAAACCCATCCGGTTTCCAGGCAGCGTTGATCCTGGCATTCTCTATAGAAGAAACTCCGTCCCTTTTTCCGGCCCCTTCGTAGTAGAGAACGGCCAACGCTGCACGGGCCCTGTCAAGGGTATTCCCATCTATGGAAGGTTGCCAGTC
>JBHIXQ010000072.1:0-4210 GCA_041984705.1 Leptonemataceae bacterium
AGAATAATACGGGACTGATTCGAATAAATATTGGCATTATTTCAGGTTAAATATGGCGATTCTAGTAACGTCGGCATCCCCGGAAGGAAGAGCGACTTTCCTGGTTGACAAAGTCCAGCAGTAATCAAGAATTCGCTCGTTATGAAATTTCATAGATATTTCACTATATCGATTATTATCGCTTTTTCTGCGAACTGCCAGGAGAATCCGGATGGCTTGAACCAGGGGCTGCTGGCGCTTTTGGCAGCGGATGCGAGTAACCAGAGCAGCACTTGCGGTCTTCCCTGGCTTGGAGGGTCCGGGCAGAACTGTGCAATGACTCCTCAGGGGATTGTCACAACTTTTGCCGGGAATGGTACTCAGGGCTCTGCAGATGGAAATGGTACATCAGCCACATTCTTCGCACCGGAGGCCATAACAACCGACGGCAAAAACTTATACGTGGCTGATAGCGCAAACGATTTGATTCGCAAGATCGTAATTTCCACGGGTGAAGTCACCACTCTTGCTGGCACGGGTGCAGCAGGCTTTCTGGATGCTACGGGTACAAACGCACAATTCAATGATCCGACGGGCCTTACTACTGATGGTACAAATGTTTTTGTTTCCGACACAGGGAACCATTTGATTCGAAAGATCAATATATCCACGGCCGAGGTTACGACTCTTGCCGGTACTGGATCCTCAGGTAGCTCTGACGGTACGGGTACAGCCGCGTCGTTCTCGGAACCGGCCGGAATTACGAGCGACGGCACAAATCTCTACCTGGCTGATCGCTCCAATCACAGAATCCGTAAGATCGTAATCAGTACCGGGGTTGTTACCACTCTGGCTGGCAGTAGCACAGGCCACACCGATGGAACTGGTACGGGGGCTCAGTTCTCTTTTCCTGAAGGAATCACAACCGATGGGACAAATCTATATGTTGCGGATACTTCCAATAGTGTGATCCGAAAGATCGTGATATCTACGGCCGAAGTGACTACCCTGGCCGGCTCAGGCGCCCAGGGTATGACCGACGGAAACGGCACTTCCGCGACCTTTAATCGGCCTATTGCAATGACCACGGATGGCACCAATATTTATGTTGGGGACTCCATCACTTCTATTATTCGTAAGATTGAGATTGCCTCGGCCGATGTCACCACTCTTGCGGGTTCAGGGGACCGCGACTTTGCTGATGGAACGGGAAGCAATGCTAAGTTTCTTGAACCACGAGGAATTACTACCGACGGAAAAAGCATATATGTTTCTGACATGCAGAACCATCGTATAAGACGGATTAAGTAAGGTATTAGCTACGGTCCTCCTGGAACTCATTCTGCCTTAACTTTCAGTCAAGCAAGCGAACACAATTACCCTCACGGAAAGGCATTTTATTAGGTCGTAACCATCATCGCCCTTGCGAACGTTTGACTTCATCATTTCCGTTAAGAGCTACACCCCACCAGCGACGTGAACCACCAGAATCCGAACGCCAATCCCCAGCAATATCAGCCCACCCAGTACGGATGCATATCGGTCCAGACGCCCCCTGGAAACCTTACCAAGATAAACTCCTAGAATGGTCATTAACGCTGCCACCACTCCGATACAAATGACCGGAACAAGTATGCCAGTGTTCAGCACTGAGAAGCTCAATCCGGCGGCCAGAGCATCGATGCTTGTAGCCACCGATAAAACTATCAATGCCTTCCAGCCCAGGGATCGGGGTGGCTCCTCCGACACCCCATCATCCTGCCAGGCTTCGTAAAATAGATGTAGAGCGATGATGGCCAACAAACCAAAAGCCACCCAGTGATCGTAGGGGGCGATTAAATCCGTAAACGCTTTTCCGCCAGACCAGCCCAGAAACGGCATGAAGCCCTGGAAAAAGCCAAAAAGAATAGCCATGCGGATCACTTGAGCGGCGGAAAAGATTCGCTTGCTTAAGCTGGCCGCGAAGGCCACTGCGAAGCAGTCCATGGCCAGACCCAGAGAAATAAATCCAATATCCAGAAAATCCAAATCATGCCAGCGAAGAGCTACGTGCCACCCCTCGCAAGGAAAAGATTTGCCCCTTCCTGTCCCTGCTTAATCGCTTGACACGACCGTGCCTTACACTGTAAGTTTTGGACTCTCGAACCAGAGTGCCGGAGAATTATTAATGAATCAAGACAGAGCGGAATTCAGAAAAATCGCGCGGATCACGGGAGTATTCTATCTTTTAATCATCTTGTGCGGAATGTTCGCGGAAGGAGCTGTAAGAGCTCAGGTCATGGACCATGGGAATGCGGCTCAGACGGCAGCCAATATTCTTGAGCAACAGGGACTGTTTCGTGCAGGAATCCTGGCGGACCTGATAATGATCGTTTGCGATGTCATTGTTGCTCTAGGATTTTTTGTATTGCTAAAGCCCGTGAGTTCCTCCCTCTCTCTGCTGGCCGCCTTCTTCAGATTGACTCAGGCCTCTATTCTTGGGCTGAATCTTATTTTTCTATGGATGGCATTGAGCGTAAATGTAAGCCCCGACGTCTTCGAGTCAGCACAATCCAGCGGGTCCAGCCTCGCGCTTATGTTTATGGATGCCCATGCCACTGGATATAAGATCGCCCTGGTGTTCTTTGCTGGAAGTCTGCTGGTACAAGCCTGGCTTTTTCATCGATCGGATCTGTTTCCGGGATGGATTGCAGTGCTGATTCTGATTGCGGCAGTTGGATATCTCATAGATACAGTGGCCACCATCGGGCTGACAAATTATTCCGACCATGCAGATCTGTTCGAAATGATTGTAGTGGTAGCAGCGCTGGCCGGCGAAGTGCCCCTATGCCTGTGGCTCTTAATTAAAGGGGTGCGAAGTCAGGTTTGAATCTACTTCTTTTCGAACGGCCTGGTTCCGGAAATCCGGGCTCGTCCTACTAATTTCCAGGGACCAGCACGATGACCTTCTCTTTGCATTCAGGGAGGGCCAGCTCATTTGCCGGCCCTCCCTGATTCTTAAGTACCAGAACTCCAGAAGAGGCATCGAAGTTTGCAGAAGTGACATCACCAAGATAAATCCATTTCTCTGTGGCATTTGCCGGCCCGGAAACCGCGGACTCGGCCCCGCTCAATCGGAAGTTTAGCTCATCTGCATCGTTTCGCTCAATAATGAGAGAAATGCTGCATTCGCTGTCTTCTCCCTGGGACCAGTGGCCCACATAACGCTCTTCCAGGGATTCCGGCACTGGCACCAGAGGCGTTTCTTGATCGCTTTGGGGGCCTCCGCCCATTAGCGATGCACAAAAAGCCAGGATACAGCCAAAGGGCCCCAGAGAATTCATCAGGATAGAAGAGGAGAATCAAAAAGCTAAGTCAAGAATATATGTCTGGCCTGGTTCTTCTGGATACGAACGCTTTAAACCAGGCAGCCGGTCTGTTGTTTTCCATTGCAGCCGGCATCCCTGAAGAAGAAATTCCCCTCTGGTGATGGAATAGTACGGCATTACTGAAACAGCGACAATCCCAGTTCTTCTGAAATCAACTTCAGCAACTCCATCCCTGCTTCGCTGTTTCCATGACTTCCCAGACGCGGAGCAAAGGCAGCAATGGACATCTTTCCAGGAGCAATTGCCAGAATCCCGCCGCTTACGCCACTTTTGCAGGGAAGACCGATCTCAATAGCCACTCGTCCCGCATAATCATAGGTGCCACAGGTAGTCATTAACGTAACGATGGCACGACAACTTTCCTCGTCTACGATTCGCTTCTGAGTCAGGGGATCAATACCTCGATTAGCCAGAAACAGTCCCATGCGAGCCAGCTGGCGAACATTGGTCAGGGTCGAACATTGCATGAAATAGGTTTCCACTGCTGTCTCCACATCTTCGATCCAGCCATATTGCTTCAGAAAATTCGCCATGGCGCGATTTCTGTAGCCGGTTTCCGATTCGGAGCGATGGGTATCCACATCCATCACGGGCTTCTCCTCGCATATCTGTTCCAGAAACCCCAGAAAATTCGCATAGCTGCTCTTCGCATCTTTACCAGGAATCATGCTACTTACTGCAATGGCTCCGGAGTTCACAAATGGATTCCTAGGCTTTCCATGCTCGGATTCCATAGGAAGCATGGAAAAGAAGGGATTCCCGGTGGGCTCAAAGCCCACTGTATCGAAAACGGCAGCCGCGTTTTCCTGAAGCACCAGAGCAAGACTGAATGCTTTACTAACGCTTTGAAGTGTAAACTGCGT
>JBHIXQ010000072.1:4220-8461 GCA_041984705.1 Leptonemataceae bacterium
GCCGTAGGAACACTGATTTCCCTGTAAATCAATGACAGATATGGCCAGCAAATCGGGATTAATTCGGGCAAGCTCCGGTATGTAGGTAGCCACCTCGCCGGAAGGCGCAGATTTTCGCACCGTTTCATAGGCCTTTTGCACCGCTGTTTCGATTGATTTCACAAATCCATGGTTGCGTTCGTGCTTTGCGGGTCAAAGGATCTTTGTAGCCACAAAGGCCGCCGTTTAGTTGGAAGGTATTAGAGAGGCAGGAACAAGAAGTTCGTCCCGGGCCGTCGCATTACCGGCCGGAAATGAAAAATCCGGAAAGAAAGTGCCGAAGTCCACCGTTCGCACCGCAGCAGCATTTCCGCCGCTGTCCTGTCCAATGACGTAGAAAAAACCATCTGCATAGGTAATGTTCTGCACACTGGAGAGAGCAAGACTGGGCCCTGTTGGCGATGGATTCCAGTTAATTCCGTCTGTGGATAGCATGAACTGATCGCTACCTACGCAAAAAACTGCAAAGATCCCACTGCCAAAAGCAGCATCGCTGCATACAGAAGCCCCTGTAATCGCATGAGGGGTCCAATTGATACCGTCAGTGGAGCGCAATACTCTGGTATTGGCATTGTCCACCAGAACAGCCAGGTTACCGTTTATAGCGACACCGTCTATGGTGGGTCCCGGTGCAGCCGAGCCTGAAGGTGCGAAACTTCCATCGATTTGGCGCTTATAGTTGAAGGTTCCGGAGGACAGAGTAGCATAAAGCTCTCCCAGATACAAGTAGCAGGAACCGGGGGTACCGCCTGCTGGCTGAGTGATTGTCCAGTTGCCATCGGGTCCGTTATAGAACACCTCTGCCTGAGTAGAACCGTTTGCTCCACACCCCGCATAATCCCCGGAAGCGGTCACTTCCAGGCCTCGCAAGGCAGCGCCAGTATTATTGAACGCCGGCTGCCAGTTCGCCTCCAGAGAACGCGATTCAATGATATACTGACCAGTTCCATTCGAACCGCCAGCCAAAATTCTGGTGGCACTGACGATCTTTATATGGGAATAGTTTGTCGCGGGATCGCCTGGAGTAATCTGTTGATAGCTCAACCCTCCGTCTCTGGACACCCAGATCACTCCTGCGCTTCCGGCGTAGGCAATGATCTTTTGCGGAATGAAGATCGCCCCCAGAAGGGCATCATTGCAGGAAATGTCCCCATCCAGGCAGTCGATTCGAGCCACATCGCAGGACGGAAATGTCCCCAGTACCAGAAGCGCAATTGTAACTATCCGACCACGCAGCGATCCATTTACATCGGCCCGCCTCTCTGATGATATCCAACGCATGCGGAAAATCATTCGCGAAGTTTAAAAGCATGCGAAAAGCCCGCGAGGAAAAAAAGAAAAAAAATGTAGTATTTATCGGCCAGTGACCGGTGCGAATTTCGCAATCCTCTGGTAGTCTTTTCCGATTCTGGATTTCAAATGAGATAAAAAAGAAATCGTTCCATCTGATGCGCTGGATTACTCACGAAATCCAGGGAATGCGGCCCCTACAATCCTGCTCGCACCAGGTCATGGATTCGCAGAAGTCCCACCGGATGTTTGTTTTCGTCGATTACAGGAATAACGCTGATTTGTGATGGACGGTCTTCCATAATGCGCAGTGCGTCCAATGCCATGGTTTCTCGTGTAATGGCAATGGGATTGGCTGTCATAATATCCTTTAGATCTCGCTCCAGAACATTTCCGAATTTCAGAATAGCACGGCGAATGTCTCCGTCTGTGACCAGGCCAACTACTTCGTTCTTCTGATTTACGATCATTGCTCCGCCCTGGTTGGGTCGAGTCACAGCTTCCAGAAGCTCCGTCATACTGGCATTCTCATCGCACACAGGCATGATTTCCGGAGTATCCAGCAAATCCTCTACCTTCAGTAACAGGCGCTTGCCCAGTTGACCCGCTGGATGATAGAGCGCAAAGTTCTCCGGCTGAAACCCTCGTTTTTCGGACACAGCCGTGGCCAGAGCATCTCCCACTACCAGAGATACAGTCGTGGATGCTGTAGGCGCCAGGTTCAATGAATCTGCTTCGCGACTGACACTGGCTCGAATGATCACTGTAGACATTCGACCGGCAGATGAATCCGGATTTCCAAGAAGGGAAATCACAGGGTTGCCCATCTTTCGAATTACCTGGAGCATCTGTACCACTTCGTCAGATTCGCCGCTTTTAGCCAGGAGCAGTATTACATCGTTTGGTTGCACCACTCCCAGGTCGCCATGCAAAGATTCGCCTGGATGTAGAAAAAAAGCAGGAGTTCCGGTGGAGGAGAAGGTGGCCGCCAGTTTTTGTGCGATGAGTCCGGACTTTCCCATTCCGGAACAAACCAGCTTACCTTTACAGTTCAGAATCAGTTCGCAGGCCTGTTCCACTGAGCCAGGATCAATCAGTTCTCCGTTAGATTGGAGTTCACCGATTTGCATGTAGTAACTGTTCTTGAATAGTTCAAAAAAACTCATAGATCTTCCAGCTCCAGGTCCATGGGATCCAGCGTAGCAGTCATTACGTGGCCGATGCTCTTCAATACTACGTATACTGTGTTTCGACTGTTTACTTTATTCACCAGCCCGGTCAAACCTTTGAGCGGTCCGGATCGCACACGAATGGGCGTACCTTCGATGAATCCCACGTATGGATCTACGCGAATGGACTCTGCATTGTTCACCAGCAACCGGATGTTTTCAATCATCTGAGGCAGAATCACCACGGCCTGACCTTCGGCACGAACCATATGCACCGTGCCGGCTGCCTGGAGTGCGCGCACCTTTTCCCTTATATAATTGATGCGGACAAAAATATAGCTCTTGAGAAGTGGAGTCTCTATAACCTTGGTTCGATCGGACCACTGGCGCTTTTCGGAAATCAGAGGTAGATAATTTTCGATTCCCAGTCGATCCAGCGCCAGACTCAGTTTTTTTTCTGCCCGGGCTTTTGTGTACAGAGCAAACCAGTCCTTTTGTTCTGGATCGTTGTGCTCCTGTAGCCGTTCCCTGGCCTGGTCCACATCCAGGTGGTCCTGTATTAGTTCCAGATTGCTCTGGTGCATACTGTCAGGGTAGAAAATGGGAGTTCTCGGCCAAGTCAGAATTGGCCGCAATTCCTGCCGCAACTCCTCGAAACATCACTGCTGAATATCGGCAGGCCGCACAGGACTCTCGGCCTGCACCGCCACCTTCATCGTTTTTCCCAGTATTTCCTGAATTCGGTGGGATTCCATTTCACCTGCCGGTCGCATGGGCATTATATCTGCCTCGGAGATTGTATGGCCTGCGGCCAGGTCATGCCTGAAATACAGCGCCCGTCTACCACCGGATCGCACCGCCTGCTCCGAAGGCATACATCGTTTGATTCCGTCCCCCATGGCCTGCTTCAATAGATCCAGTCTCTGCCTCAGCGAGGAAAAGTCCTCCGGAGTGGAGCTAAGTTTATGATCCGGTCCCTCCATCTCTCGATCCAGAGTAAAATGCCGCTCAATGGCCACTCCACCCAGGGCCGGCATTTGTAAACTTAAATCCAGGTCCATGCAATGATCGCTGATACCGGTAAGGCATTTATATTTTCGCTGCCAGAATGGAATAACTTGCAGGTTATAATCAGCGGCGTTCGCAGGATAGGATGAGACGCATTGAAAGAGAAGAGCCGGCGTTCCAATCCATTGAATGGTTCGTTCAATCTCCTCTTCGTTAGAAGCTCCGGTAGACAAATAGATTGGTAGCTTTCTTCGCAGCACGGAATCCAGCAGAGGCTTGCAGGTTAAATCCGTAGAAGCAATCTTCACGGGAAATTTGCCCAGGCTTTCATATAGATCCAGAGATGGTTCATCATGGAATCAACCCAGGTGCCGACAAACTTCTGTTTCCCTGAGTCGTAGCCGATCGTTTGCATCCCTCGCATGTTCACGCCCGGTAGATCGACAGCAAGCCGGTTCACGACCCAGAACTGTCCGATCATCTTGGACTCAATCGTGCCGTGATATTTCGTGGGCGGTTGGTCGGGCCCTGTGACGGCTTCGGTCGTCGTGTCCCACTCACCAACAAACTTCTGCAGCCAACGATGTTCTTTGGCGGGCCCTTGAGGCGTAGGGATTTCCTGCGCCGACGCGGTGCAACTCAGCAACAAACACTTGATGATGACGAGTGCGAGGATTGATTTGAGCGACATGGCGACGTTCCTTCCAATGTGTAACGCAATGTTCAGGGTTCTTG
>JBHIXQ010000073.1:0-8338 GCA_041984705.1 Leptonemataceae bacterium
ATGCATCCGGACGCACACCCAATCCATGCGTGGAATGTAATACGTTTGTGAAATTTGGATCTCTTTTCGAACAGGCCAGAGCTCTGGGAATTGACTGGATTGCCACAGGACACTATGCCAGAACCTTTCGCACCTCGGAAGGACGATGGGCCATACGAGAAGGGGTAGATGAAAAGAAAAACCAGGCATATTATCTATATGGTCTGGATCAGGCAGCCATCGAACATACTATATTTCCCCTGGGAGACAGAAGAAAGCCAGAGGTGCGCGAATTTGCCAGCGCTGCAGGACTATCCATCGCGGAAAAAGAAGAATCCCAGGAAATATGCTTTGTACCCGACAATGATTACAGAAACTATCTGCGCAAAAGAGGGCTGGAGTTTCAGCCCGGATATTTCAAAGACACTGCGGGTAGAATTCTGGGAAAGCATAAAGGAAAGGAAAACTTCACTGTAGGTCAGCGAAGGGGGCTGGGCATTTCCTGGAGCGAGCCTCTGTATGTGATTTCCATTGAAGAGAACGGTGATGTAATCCTGGGTCCTGTGCAGGAAACCAGAAGCCAGCAATTTATCGTAGAGCAATTGAACTTCCAGGGCTTGCACCCGGAGCGATTTTTTAAAGACTATCAGGGGAAAGACCTGGATGTCAGAGTCCAGGTGCGATACAGATCATCACCGGTAAGAGCAAAGATGCGATACATGGGATACGTTGATGCCCTGGCATCCAATGGCCAGCCAGTAGGTCATCGTGCCGCCGTAGAATGCCTGGAGGATGTATTCAGCATTACTCCGGGACAGAGCGCTGTTTTCTATCCTTCCCGGGACTCTGCCATTTCCGACATCGTTCTGGCCGGTGGAATTATAGCCAGGTAGATTGCATCAGAGAAATATACGGACTACCGGATTTTCCGGTGGAGTGCTGCGTTGCCGAAGAAGAGATTCTCAGCCAGGGAACTGGCCTTCGGACATCAATCCATAGACTCGTTCTTTTTTTCCAGCTCAGCCTTCATGAGGCGGGCAATCTCTCGATCCATCTCTGACCCACTTTCCAGTCGTGCGATGACTTTCTTCTGTCGCTGGACAGAATGGTTCTGGCTGAGTTTCGCCTTTCCTTGCAGTGACTGAACATCCATGCGAAAGCATCGAACCCCTTCCAGCATTCGATTCATATACGTATTGCTCCAATCGATGGACCAGGGGGAGGAACCTTGCTCAAATTCAGATACGGTAGAATCCATCAATCGCTGCATCATATCATGGTCATTAATTCTCTCAAGTTCTCCACGAACGTGAATGGCAATGTAGTTCCAGGTAGGAACCGCGTTGCTCTCCTCATACCAGGACGGAGATATATAGGCATGGGGGCCCTGGAAAATGGCCATGGCCGGGCCAGGTTGAGGATTCGGATTCGCCGCCGCCACATGGAACAATAGTTGTATTTGCTTTTCGTCGGTGCCGTCGGTTTCGGAAGGTTTCCCGATTCCCTTCGCTTTTTCCGTCGATTGTGCGGGTTGAAAGGAACGGAGATCCTGGTTAGTGGGTTCTGGCTTTCCGGGTCCGGCCAATTCCGAAACAATAAAGGGAATATGGGTTACCTCTGGCATTGGCACCAGAGGCGAAATCAGCATTCCAAAGCTATTCTGTCGAATAAAGTCAAGAATGGCGGATTGACTTTGAATCTTGAAATAGGGAGGGATATACATAGGTCAGAAATTTCTATTCGCTGCAGAACATCAATCCAATCGAAAGCTACCAGGCTAACAGCCCGGCAAATCAGGCTGCTGCAAATCCTTTCTTTGAAAATAGCCAGAAGGAGCTGCATATTCCCAGACCTCCTGAAAGGCATCGTAGAGTAGCTGGCTATAATAGGAAATACTGTACGGAGGCTGCTTCGAAGGTTGTCTGCCAAATCGTTGAAAAGCCATCTCTTCTGACATGTATTTGGAAGCTCCGGGCTCGGCCTTTTCCAGAACGATGTACTTTACCTTTTCTCCAGCCTGGATCTGTATTCCATAGGGCTCCAGTTCTCTCAAAGCCGCAGGAGCCGGTCCATCCACCGCATAGTCCTCCAGACCTTTACTGACGGTTCTGCGAAGCAATAAATCTGTCCAGGGGATGCTTCTTTCCGTTAGCTTTCCCTTGAACTCGTAGAACATGGATTCCATTTCTGGATGTATGGCCCTGAGCTCCCGGGCATTTTTACAGATAGCCATACGCTCCAGAAAGCTATCCTGCACATGTTTGATCCATACCGGCCGATCCTTTCGTCGCACTGAAATCCCGCGAATGCGCAATGTTCCATCCCGAAATCGTCCGAAATAACGATTCACCACAGACACTCCCGGTTTGGAGCGGGAAGGTAAAAAGATCACCCAGTCATAGATTCCTTCCACACTCATCTCGATTCCTGTGGCTTCGCCGATTCGCTTACACATAGTCTCCAGGCGATGCAGATCCCTCTCATGGGAAGATTGGTTCAAATTAACACTGCTGGCCTGCTCGCCTTTTAAGGACTCCTCTAAATATGCAGCCGGTTGCGGCTTTGTGAACTCTTCTGCCGGGGCACTCTGTTCGGACTTCGTGGATTGTGTTTCCAGGGTAGACTCCTCTGTGTTTAAGGATTGTTGAGTCTGTTGAGAATCTCTGTATTCGGGCGAGTCAGGTTGCGGCAATTGAAGAAAAAGACAATCTGTGATGCCATGAATCACCCTGTAATCCAGATCTTCTGCGATTTCCTTGGCAGTCAGGATCTTATCCCGGCCAAATGCCGTGACTGCCTCATGGCTTTCAATCTTTCCGAATTTTGCATTCCTGTACCCCAGATAACCAAAGGAAGTGACCAGCATCCATTTGAGACTGGACTGCCTATGATCATACATCTCCATCTCCGTCTCAAGACTCTGCTGTGTACGATCTTTGAATTTAAGCAGCTCTCGCTTTAACTCCTTAATCCTATCTTTGTAATATTTACGCCTTTTCAGGATGTGTGCCAGCGCATCGGAAACGATCCCTCGTCTTCGCCTGCATATACGAAAATGAATCTCGGGAACGTGCTCGGTCTCTTCATCGCTGCAGCAGATGCAGTTGATGGTTTCGGGAGACACGTTATGGATGCTCATAATGGAAGGATACATTTGCGAAAAATCAATCTGAGCTACATTCTCCAGAATTCCACCGGCCCTGGGCACAAAAACCAGGCCTCCTTTGTCTGCCTCCAGAAGATCCATAACAGACCTGGGCTCTTCCAGGGCACTTTTTTGCCAGGGTACAAGATAGTTCTTTCGCAGAGCCACTTCGCATTCTATGGCAGTCAGCGCAGCCCCAGTGGATGATCTGGACAGTCTCTGCACGGGAATGCGGCTCATCCGCGAAAGCTCCACGATACCCATCAACTGGGCTTCCTTGTAAACAAATGAGTTGGCACTATCGATATGCCAGCGACCAAACAGAGGATAGGATGGTGCTCTAAAGATCCAGTTTCCGTAGGTATTATAGCTTGTACCTTCTGTGATGATCTTGCGACTTGAGCCCGGAACCACATCCCGATCCATAAGCGAAGGAATTTGATATTTCTGATACGCTTGAAAAAGCACCGGAAACAGAACCTGGTCTCCGTAAGCAGATAGGATAATATCCGGATCCATTTCCTGGAGAAAATCGTTCAGAGTCTGCAGATCCTCTTCAGCGGGATTTACAGGCAGGTCCAATCGTTTACCCTGACATTCCAGCTGAATCCTCTGGTCAGGAGCGGAAAAGCGTCTGGAAGATCCAGACAGCACCTGCTGATACAGCAATCGATGTCCGTAGTTCAACTGAAGCCTGAGTATGCGAACGGGTGGTAGATTAAAATCCAGATCAAAAATATCATCCCGGGCCTGGGCCCATTCCAGGTTGTAGACAATGGGTTCCCTGTAAGAGTTTTGCCTCTGAGAGTTTTTTTTTCCCTGAAATTCCAGGGAGGGATGACTCAAACATGCCTTGAGGCGACAGAGAGGAAAAATCCCCTTCTGTTGCATGTACCCGGTAGGTACCTCGAAATCCGTATGGTACAGATCCATACGACCATACATCGCATACAGCCTGTTTCGAATCTTGCGAAGCAAAGAAGGACGGCTTATGCGAAGAGCAAGAACATCCACTTCCCGGTTTTCATAAAACAATTTTCGCCTTTCATAATGTGGATCTGTATGCAAGCCATCCATCTCATGGAGTCGATGTACCAGCTTCTGAAGAGTTTTTTCGGAAGCCCGGGCATAAATTACAGGATAGAAATGATCCCTGCAGAGGAAGAATCGTCCACTTTCATCTATTATACAGAGATAGATCTGATCTTCCAGATGATAGATGTCGAATAGCCAGCCAGATACAACAATTCGTCCATGTCTTCTGACAAGAGAACCCCTGGCTGTGGAAATCTGCATATTCAGTTCTCAGAAACTCTAACTTTCGGTGGCAACCATGCATCGGAAAGCGAATGAGCTGTGAGCAACATCCAGAGAATGATCACGAAGGTTTGAAGAGCCGTAGCCTCCATAATTATGCAATGGATGGATTCGTGGAGTTCGGTAATGCCGTCCGTTTCTCCTTTTCCAGTTCCTTTTCCAGATGCTCCACTCTTCTGTTCAGGGATCCAATTTCCTTGTGCATTTCTATCATCATGCACATGGCCATGGAATCAAATGGATTGGGCTGAGCTGCCATCACTCCCACCTGCAACTGAGATCGAGCCGCGATCATTAACTCATCAAACGATCTTCTATCTTCTTTTCTAAGTGCCTTGCGAAACTTGCTGAAGCGTTCATAGACGTTATCTACAAGGTTGGAATACGGTTGTAATGTTCGTCCCATAAAGTCTTTGCCTGAATGCTATCTGCCCACCGAAACCAGAGGTTGCTTTATAGATTCGGAATCAGAAAGCGATTCCGATGGAGCTCCCGCCGATCTTAAAGGGAGACTTCTGTTTCTTTGAAGATTCATATCCCTGAGCACCAGAGGACGATCCTTTCTGCGAATCTGCTTTCCTCTGGAAGGTAGAGCATCCAACTGCCATTGAAACTCGGTAAGAGCGCTAAATGCAGAAATGGCACTTCCAAAGAGTTTACTTTTGTAGGAACCGGTTTCTACGATCAGATAAGGGATACCGGCCTCATTCCACAGAGAAAGTACCGAAGTAAGCTTCTGAAGTAGAAAGCGAGCCTCTTCTTCCTGTACATCACCATCGAAGAATTGTTTACAGGGAGCAAAAATGAAATACAGCGAGTGATTCGCATTTCGCCTTTCTTTGCGCCAAACGCTCCAGAACAGATCCAGGATCTGATAGGGAGTAAAGGCCCGCTGAATCATGATGGAACGCAACATTTCTTCGCCTGGTATCTCGCGACGAAGCGCCTCATCCATTAGCTGAAATGCATTGAAGCGAATGGAACAGTCAATATTGAAAATGCGATATCCGCTTTGCCACAGATGCACCTGAAGAATATGGCTCAGCGGAAAAATCGGCGATGCCCCATAGAGAAGTGCAGGCGAGCGACGATCCCAGAAGTGAGTGGACTGTACGGATTCAACCAGTAGATGAGATTCCATACAGGGAGGCTCGGCAATATACCGTCGTTGGTAAAGCATTTATATGACGGCATCCATATTTTCCTTTCGCCTCACCATGCCAGCCCCATTCCGCCGGCTTTCTTAAGGATCCACCTCTGCCCTACCCCAAACCGACCTAACTATGTCTCACTCCATCCTTATCATTTCTTGGGGAGGAATTGCTTCCAGCCAGTCCCCGATCGCGTCCAGAGCCCGGGCTCGTCATACAGAGGGGCCATTGGGAGCTGTCGGATGCGAAAGCCAGTCAGATTATGTCACATTCCGCCTACAAAGCGACAACGGCCCGGATTATGTCGCATACCGTCTCCGAGGGCACATTCCTGCCCGCGAAAGCCCGCCGGATCAGGCCACGTCCTATCCTGGCCATCACTGGATTCAATTGACATTCCTAAAACCCGAAAAGAAGGTCGCAAAATCCCCAGGTCCGGTACCCAGCAACCATGTCCCTTTATACCACCAGCGATCTGTCCTCTTACGGACATAAAGAGTTTCAACTCCATTACGCAAATGCACTGCGACCGGATGTAGAAATAATCGCAGATATCATCCGAACCACCGTATCCACTGGCGGCTCACTGAAGCCCGGAGATACCATTCAAATTGGCTGCTCCCTGTGTCGCGTTATTGACCGTGGCGAGCACCTGGGACTGGAGGAGCCATCGTTTCTGTCCGATCCCATTCAGTGGGTAGACTCCGTAGATTCCACAGCACGTCATTTGAGACTTCAGATGGCTGCGGCGGAATCGTGCAACCTGGGAAGCGATCTGAACTTTCCATCCATCACAAATACAGCTTTCGTTTGCAGTTCCATCGATCAAACAGAGGGCATTTTTATGGACCGGGTTCATCCATTATCCAACCAGGACTCTGGCTGGTTTGTAGCCTGCTCCGATCAGAATCATAACCATGATTCCAACGAGAATCTCAAACAGGAATCTCTCTACGCACTCACCTTGCGAAAGCCCGCCGTTATTCCATTCCTGGGATTTCCCATAGGCACCACTGCAATGATTCGCCGAGATCAGAAACCACAGGTTCTACTCCATGGCTCCATGCTGCGTCCGGAAGAAAACAGCTATCTGGATCGTCCCCTGGAAAACTGAAGTTGTCCCCTGAAACCTGAGTTTTATCCCGGAGCAGACCATCAGTTACTGACGGTTAATAACTCATCTGTTCGAACGATTAAATCCGCCGAGCGGGTGTTCCGGATATCGAAACACACTTCTGATGAACCAGCAGAAACCATCGCTCAATGGATTCAAGCTCTACGTTGCTCAATCCACTGGTCCCCACCGGAGATTTCTTCAAGGCCTCCTGGAAAGCGGCCGCCGGCGATGCTTCCCCGGTTGTAAAGAATAGAAGAATGGCCGTATCGCAGGCTTCTCCCTCTACGGAGTTCTCTGAAAGGACTTCAAATCCCTCAAAATTTCCTGAACCGATAAAGGGCCCCTGGGATTCCAGTGTAAATGATCTACAGCCAATCAGCGAAAAAAGACCAATCATTACTACAGGAGCTAATCTCATTGTCTGCCACCTTCCAGAACGATGCAGGTGGCCAGAGCACCTTTTTCCGGGCTGGGCACCAGTGTTATCTTGAAGTCTGACATGGATCCGATTCCAGACTCCAGCATATATTCACTGACTTCAGAGTACATACCATCTGGATCCAGGAAGTTTTCGCATTGTACTTCATGCCGTTCCTCTGCACTTCCAGTGTGGTCGCCCTCGGCAGAAAACTCCACATAGTGCAGTCGACCCATAGAGTGCCCAATACAATGAGAATTCAATGCCATTAATATCAATAAACAGAAACTAGAGATAACGATCCGCGCCATACTCATTCCTCTTCAACTTTGGATGAAGCAGAGGAAGCTCTGGGATTCGAAGCGGTCAACTGGAAATGAGGATTCTACTGCACCGCCGGCCCTTCCCACGATGCCAGATTATAATCCGGCACGCTTATCCGGCCGTCGCAGCTCTTGCTTCGCAAGACGAATCCGTGATGTTTTTTGGAGGATCTAATTATCCAGACCAAAGAACTGGACAATCCTGCTGGATGCATCGATTTCCTGTGAGACACGACCAACAATGAACTCGAATAGATAGGGCCGACCGGAAGGCCAGGTGTGCCCTCCTCCCTCAATGCGAATCAGTTCAACGTTTACCGAGCAGGGGAAGCGAAGAATCCTGGCCACCGTTTCATCGTCCTTTTCATCAATTGTCTCGGCAAGCGCTGAATTTAAGTCCGCAGGGATGGCACATCCGTTAGCAGTTAGCCAGCGGCGAATACTGTCATCTGTGGAGCGAATGGCCCCTCTCTTTTTGCCCAGAACCTCAACGTAGCCACCGTCGTAAGGAACCAGTGGATCCTCGGTTCCGTTCATAAGCAGGATAGGCACTCCCCGCGGATTACAGCGATCCTGAAGATAAACAGATAGATTCGCAGTCACCGGGGCAATACCGTCCACTCGGTCGGGATGCTCACAGCCCATACGAAAGGACATGAATCCGCCGTTGGAAATACCCGTAAAATAGGTGCGGCTTATTCCATAGTCCTTTTTAAGACGGTCCTGGATGGCCAGCAAGAATCCTGTATCGTTTAACTTCTCTGAATGTGCCTTTGATTCTGGTATTTCCCTGCCATCGTTCCATTGATTTTCCACTCCAGCGGGATAAACCACCAGAAATCCATGCCGGTCTGCCAGTTCATCGAAGGCTCCATAAGTCAGTCCCAT
>JBHIXQ010000074.1:0-8330 GCA_041984705.1 Leptonemataceae bacterium
TGGGACTCTCCGATCTCCTCGCTTAAATCCTCATAGATTTTTTGAAGGCCGGAATTGGTAATCACCAGTTCGCCTACACTGTTGAGCAGATAGTCAATTTTCTCAGAAGAGACTTTGATGTTTCTAGTCTTGATGATGGTCTCATCAGATACCGGTGCGGCTGCGGTTCTGGCTTCATGAATTTCCTTTGTCTCTCCTTTTCTTGGCAGGGAACGTTCGTTGAGATATACCTCCTCAACCATATCCACCTGGCTGACTTTCAGAACTGCATCTCTTTTGACATCGCCAAAGAAAATGAAGTCCATGGTATGGCCTTCGTAAGCGCCGGTTTCAAGTTCGTTCTCTACGGGATTCGTGCGATAAACGGTACCAATCTTTCTTAGATTGATAAGCAACAGCAGAAGTCGCATGTTTCGCATGGGCGCTTCTGGATCCAGAACTACATGCCCGTCAAATACAGTTTGCTTGCCTGCTTTCTCTGCAAGATCCGAAATGTCATCGTCCGATAGCTGAATAAAATGATCTCGGGCGGACCCTTTAGTGGTAGGCGGCGCATTGGTGGCCTGAACTTCTACCTGTTCTGGCTGCAAACTTTCAGAAGTGGCTTCCGATGCTGCCCCGGTGGTATTTTTTTCAACGGCAGGTGCGCTACTTACATGCGAAGATAGCTCTTCAATAAGATCCTGAAAGTTATCATCCGGCTTTCCGCCATCGGCTACTACGGCTACAGCTGCCTTTATGCGATCCAGGCATCGAAAGAACAGATTCACCACATCGGTGGTAACCTGCAAAGTGCCATCCTTAACATTCTGGAAGAGATCTTCCATATGATGCGCAAGTGAAGAAAGGCTATCCAGACCCACGAAGGCAGCACTGGATTTAAGTGTATGTGCGGAGCGAAAAATCTCGTTAATTGTCTCGGGATCAAAACCATCTCGTTCCAGTCTGAGGAGGTTCTGATTTAAATCCTCAATATGCTCGGACGCTTCGTCCAGAAATAACTCGGTATAACGATCGGCCATGTTTAGACTTCCAGAATATCTTCATCCTGATCTGCCGTTTGCTGCGAGAAAAGGATGGCAAGGTTAAAGATCAAAAAAATGCGTTCGGTGCTTCGCCCCACACCTTTGAGATAGTGATTGGAAAGACCCTTCACTTCCGGACTTTCAATATCTTCTTCTGC
The DNA here is from genome assembly GCA_041984705.1 of Leptonemataceae bacterium. GTDB lineage: Bacteria > Spirochaetota > Leptospiria > Leptospirales > Leptonemataceae > UBA3465. The sequence goes on from JBHIXQ010000074.1 coordinate 1,184, forward strand.
CACGGAAGCTACTTCCACCACTCGATCCACCAGCAAGCCCAGATTCTTATTTTCCCAGGTACAGACAACGATGCGGGTAGTATCGCTAATCTCCGAGTAGTCGCCGGAGAATTTCTTGAGAATATCGATAACAGGAATGATGTTACCTCTCAGGTTGATGACTCCCAGGACCTCGGATTCCACATTCGGTAGCCTGGTTACATTTACCGGCTTGAGGATTTCGTGGGTTTCCAGGATGTTAACGCCGTACATTCCGTTCCCGGATTGAAAGACCAGGAACTGAAGCTTCTCCACCTGGGATTCTTCATCTCCTTCCCCGTCATAGTAGCTGCGTTCGGTTAATGCGGTGTTTTCGGTCATGGGTACGTAACGATCCTTTCTTCCGTGATTATTTTGTTCAACCGTAAATCATGGGGCTCTGCAGGGAAAGGAGAGTCCAGGAGTTTTTCTGGCAAAACAGCCCACTTCTCCAGTACATCAAATGGCTTTCGGTCCATAAGACGGTCATAAAATCCCCCACCCTTACCAAGCCTGTACCCTTCTGCATTGGCAGCCATTGTAGGTACAATGAGTATATCCTCGGGTTCAGGATGGATTACCGGTGCATCCTTTGCTGGTTCCATAATGCCGTACGCCCCGGGCCGTAGTGGTAACTGCTCTTTTCCCTCTTTCAGATATAGATGAAACGAAAGAGAGAAGCCTTCTCCCACCAGGGGCAGGGCTACATTCCAACGGGAATTTCGCAGAGCGCTCAGTACATTAAATTCGGAATGAATGGGATAATAAGCAAGGCAGAGCCGTCCCTTTTTCCCGGTAGATTCCGTCGCCAGGAAATGCTGAAAGGCGTTCTGAAGCTCTTCCGGTCCGGCTCCGGTCATGAACTCCTTCCAGTAGGAACGAGCAGCCTGACGTATGTCTACCTTGGTTTGCATGGAGCTGGTTCGGATTCAGCGGCAGGCGTCTGCCGGAGAGAATGCGAAGGACTTTGCATTTCTTTGGCCTGCATTGGTCCGGATTCGAAGCCAGGTTTACTGATCTTCATTCCAGAGTCCGGGCCTGACAATCTTCTGGCCTCCCTCTGGAAACTTGCAGGGCTTTCGTTCACTGCACTTGACACGCGGTACGAATGTGCCATAATGGAGATGCGGGGCTCTGCAGTGTGCGAGTTCAATTTTTCCTGGTCTCAAATATTTTCTGGAAGGGGACCCGGGTTTATGGGCGGATATCAAGCCCCTTAAATGCGGGGAAGATAGAAACCTGTGATAGGGTTCCCACTTGTTTTAACAAGGCCGGAAAAGTTAAAGAACGCCACAGGCGGTACCCCCGCCCCTATTCGCATCTACCAGAATCAGTAGATGCTGTCTCCTGCCAGTCCTTCGTCCAGAAGAGTAATCATGTACCTGGTTTTCTGGGCCAGCAATTCGTCTTCCGGGGCTTTGCGACCCGGATTGCTTCTTTCCTGCATTAGCTCATCTGCCAGATTAAGTGCTGCCAGAATCGCAAGACGACTGCGAGACATGCCCCTGGAGTTTCTGGCAAGTTCTCGCATTCTGTCGTCCACCAGTCGGGCCACATCTGCGATGTAATCTACGCTTTCATCTCCGCGAACAACGTACTTTTCGCCAAAGATATCGACCGTAGTTCTGGCAACTTTCTGAGCAGCTGCAGTGGTCATTACTTCACTTCTTCCTCTACGATTAGAAAGTCATCATCGTCTTCAACATCGAAGACACCCAGAGAATCATCGTCATCCAGAATGATTTCTTCATCTTCGCCTGAGCCACCGGAGATTTCTACAGTGGTAGTGTCACCGGAACCACTCTGAGATGACTGACTGGCAGACGGAGATTCGCTTTCGTCGATGATTTCCAGCTCATCGTCCTGAGCAAAAATAATGTCATCCTCTTCTTCATCATCCAGAACGATGATTTCCTCATCGTCTTCAGAAACGACATCAGCGCTTTCCGTGGTCGCTGCTGAATCGGTCTGGGGCTCCATGTCGGAAGCCGGTGCAGGACTCTCATCCATGGGCGCACTGGCTGGAGTGGTAGCCGGTAGATCCTCTTCATCCAGGATCACTACACTTTCATCTTCTGAAGTCAGAGAGCTAGAAGTATCAAAATCAGCATCGTCATCTTCGATTACGATGGTTTCTTCTTCCAGGTCCGGTAGCGGAGTTTCCACTGCCGAGGCCGGAGCATCCATACTGGCTACTGCAGGCTCAGAGGCAACAGAGGCGGCCGGAGCCACTGATGCGGCCGGTGAAGCCGATGGACGGGACGGGGCTCCGCCGCCGGATTCCATATCCGCCAGGCGTCCCAGCATCTCGTTGATGCGTTTTTCCAGAACTCCTTCTTTTTCCTTGAGATCTTTGAGTTCTGCTCCGGTCTTTTCCAGCTGATCTTTCAGCGAAACCATTTCCTGCTCTTTCTTATCCAGAGCCAGTTTCATCTCATCATGCTCGGAGCGGAGCTTATCATTTTCCGACTCCAGTCGGGAGTTCTCGGAACGTAGATCCCCGATTAGATCCAGGGCCCTAACAATTCTACCTTCGAGTTCGTCAAGTTGCTCCAGTGTAATCATTACGTCTCCTTGTGATCAGCCTATCCTGATAATCCATTATAACTGAGCGGTGCTCTGCTTCTAATGACGGCATAACACAGAAGAAACAAGAAGTTTTTTTTCCCCGGCCCTCTCGGAAAGATTAGATCCGCTCATAGGCCCCGGATTCGTACCCATGGGACAGATTTGGCCTCTGGATGGGCCCCGTCCGAACTGGATTCCCGGATTCCCATAGAGGCGGAACGGTGTAATCCAGGTTTTGTATTCCAGATGTAGTAACCATGGGCCAGAGCTCCGAAAAAGGGGCCGGACGAAGAGAAAGGAAAATCCTCAAATGCGACCCAGGTCTATGGGCATAAAAAAAGGCCGGCTGGGCCGACCTTTCTTCGTTCATCCGTTGTAGCTGGAGCTATCAGGCTGCTTTGCGAGCTGTTTCCACTACTACATCGAATGCACGTGGATCGCTGAAGGCAAGTTCAGCCAGGGTTTTTCGATTCATTTGAATGCCGGCTTTGTTAGCCAGGTCAATAAAGCGAGAATAGGACAATCCTCTTTCTCGAACCGCTGCGTTGATTCTCTGAATCCAGAGTGCACGCATATCCCTTTTCTTTCTTCGACGGTCGTTGAAGGCATGGAAGCCGGCCTTCATTACAGCGATTCGGGCAAATCGATAAAGACGATGACGCCCGCCTCGATAACCCTCGGCCTTTTTCATCAGCCGTTTTCTTCGATTTTTATGAAGTGTACCGTTTGTAGCTCTCATTACTAATTACCAGTTCAATTTCCGTTCGGAAGCAAATTACGAATTTCTCGAATGTCCGCATCTGCCACGTAACCACCTTTACGCAGCTTGCGCTTACGCTTCTGTGATTTCTTGGTGAGGATGTGATTGGCGAACCCACTGGATCGCTTCACCTTACCGCTGGCGGTAAATTTGAACCTCTTGGCGGCCGCTCTATTTGTCTTCATCTTTGGCATAGAAGTATTACTCCGACGAAGGGCCAGATTTTTCGCCCGTGGCCCTGGAAGCAACCTCTTTTTCCTTGCCTCCCTCCTCGGGCTTACCTGGTTTCTTTTTTACTCCGGCCCTGGGGGCCAGTACCATTACGATTTGTCGACCTTCCATTTTTGCAGGGCTTTCCACCTGGGAAATCTCCGAGGCATCCTGCGCCAGACGGTCCATTAACTTCATTCCTAGCTCGGGGTGGGTAATCTCTCGACCGCGGAATCGCAGGCTCACCTTTACCTTGTCTCCCTTCTCCAGAAACCCAATAGCATTGCGCTTCTTGATATCGTAGTCATGATCCCCGATTTTGGGCCGCATCTTGATTTCTTTGATGCTTACAGTATGCTGGTTTTTGGCCTGCTCTTTCTTCTTCTTCTGTTGCTCGAACTTCCACTTTCCGTAGTCGATGATCTTGCATACCGGGGGATCCTGGTCCGGAGAAACCTCTACCAGATCCAGTCCTGCTTGCTCCGCTCGTTCCAGAGCGACGCGGATATCTATTACCTCGATACCTTTTCCTTCTGTTACCAGTCGCACTTTGTCTGCCCGAATCTGGCGATTTGTGCGTGGCTCCTTGGCGCGAGGTGGCGCCTTATGGGATTTCCTTCTTGCCATTCAACCTCCAATTAATATGGACCGGGGATCTACAGTGCTATTGCCCCTTTTTCCCGGTATGTGCACCCGTCCGTGCACCTGAGCCCGTATGGGCGAGCACGCAAGGGAAGCAATGGCTTCCATAGTTTCGCGTGCGTCCGTATCAGACCCGGAATTGCATTGTATGCAAGCAATTTCCGGGATTTTTGCATAAGGCGTATCAGCGTCAACCGCCTTCTTTAACCGGAAAGCTGGCCCGGAATGCTCCGCGGCCGCGGCTCAACCGCCTCTTCCATCAATCCAGTCTGAAGCGATCCATGGGGAAGGCTCTGGTGAGCTCGGCCACTCCTTCACGGACGGCCTTGCGCTTACCTTCATCCTCAATATTTTCCAGGAGATCGCAAATAAGATTTCCCACTTTTTTCATTTCATCCGGGCCAAAGCCTCGAGTAGTGAGTGCTGGAGTCCCCAGTCTTACACCACTGGTTACCGCCGGCGGATGGGGATCGAATGGGATTCCATTTTTGTTAGCAGTAATTCCGGCTTCATGGAGTGCATCGGCAGCAGCGGCACCGGTAAGGCCCCGATCTCCTACGTTGAGCAGCACCATGTGATTGTCTGTGCCACCGCTAATGATGGGAAAGTTTCGTCCCATTAGAGTCTCAGCCAGGGTCTTTGCATTCTCTTTGACCTTTTTTGCATAGTCCTTGAAAGAAGGCTGCAGTGCTTCACCAAATGCTACGGCTTTGGCTGCAATTACATGCATTAGAGGTCCGCCCTGCACTCCGGGAAATACCCGTGAATTGAGCTTCTTGAAATAATCCTCTTCGTTAGATACAATCAGGCCGCCTCTGGGTCCTCGAAGTGTCTTATGGGTTGTAGTAGTGACAATATGGGCCAGCCCCACAGGATTGGGATGCTCGCCGGCAGCTACCAGACCCGCAATGTGAGCGATGTCTGCCATTAACACAGCTCCCACTTCATCTGCGATTTCGCGAAATTTGGCAAAATCCAGCTCCCGGGGATAGGCGCTAAAGCCAGCTATAATCATTTTGGGCTTATGTTCTCTGGCAAGACTTCTTACGTGGTCAAAGTCAATGCGATGATCATCTTTTCTTACTCCATAGGCCACAGGCTCATACACCCGGCCAGAGAAGTTTACTTTTGAACCATGAGTGAGGTGACCGCCATGGGCCAGATCCATTCCCAGGAATTTATCTCCTGGTTCCATGGTGGCCAGAAACACGGCCATATTGGCCTGAGCGCCGGAATGCGGCTGCACGTTGGCATAATTCGCATTGAATAGTTTTTTCGCACGATCGATTGCAATATCTTCGATTACGTCTGCATTTTCGCAGCCGTTATAATAACGTTTTCCGGGATAACCTTCCGCGTATTTGTTTGTGAGAGTGGAACTGTAGGTTTCCAGTACCGCCTGGCTTACAAAGTTTTCAGAGGCGATCATTTCCAGGTTGTCCTGTTGTCTTTCGTCTTCTTTTACCAGCGCATTATAAACTTCTGCATCTTGAGATTTAAGATGGTTCTTTAGCATTTGCTACTCCTTGTTGCGTAATAGATGATCCCATGTATTGATTTCCAGAGACAGCGCCTGTATGGAAACTTTGCTCACTCAGTAATTCCAATTCAGACTTCCCATCCTGAATCAGCCAGAGGCTCGCCTGCTTCCCTGCACGGTACCTTCCAGTTTTCCTTTGATAATCCAATCCGATCGCCCGTAGCGGGAGCGGACCAGGTTTCTGGCAAGAGCGAAGATTTGCTTTCTGTCGTCGGCAGGAATGATGCCTGCCGATCCCTGTCCCACCAGATTGGAGACTTCAGATACCAGGAAGTTGTAGAATGACGATAAATCAAAATGCTCTGGCAATGATCCCAGGAAGGACTCATGGGTCCGACCCTGGCGATAGTCCGGCTCTTCCGGAGGATGAGTCAGATATCTACTTATAAATGGAATGAGGTCCGAGCGCGTCAACAAAGTTCCATGATGCGAAATCATGCCGGATTTTCGGAATTGTGCATTCCCGGATATCTTTCGGGGAATTCCATCGGTTTCGTCGATAACCAGATCCGAAAGCCCCATCTGCCTGGCCACAATACCCTGGGCTTCCAGTCCTCGAATTACGAATCCCAGAAAGACCTCGTAGGATCGCTTCAGGGAAAATAACTCGGGAAAATCCTCTACGGAAATGGTAATTGTATAATTCAGATTTCCTGGACCATGCAAAACTGTACCACCGCCGGACGAACGACGACATAGCAATGGCCTGGCACTCCAGACTTCCTTTTTCTGGCTTACCTGAAATCGCTCAATGTATTCCGGTATTAGATTCTTATCTACCTGACAGGTTCTACCAAGGATAATGGAATAGGGATTGGTCCAGAATCGAACAACGGCACTGGCCCCCTTGCTTCTGCTACCTTTTCCGTAATACAGCGCCACAGCTTCGTCCAGAGCCAGGGACATGTAAGGGTTTCGCGGTTTCAGATCGGGCAACTCTAAAAACATCAGCGAATCCTTTTCTTTATTACAAGCATTGTGCCCACTTCTGCGGTTTGATCGAAATAATGGTAATCGGACAGATGCGATATTAGATATATACCCAGGCCTGCTTCCCGGTAATCGCTTAGATCCCGGGCCAGGTTCTGTCCCACAGGGGACCGCTTACCCAGATCCTTTATGCGCATTTCCAGATAGGTCCTGTAGAATAGCATTTCCAGAAATACTGGCTTATCTGTGCGATTATCGTATGCATACTTGATGATGTTCGTTAGAGCCTCTCCGGTAATCACTTTCAGATCGAATGCTGCTGGCTTACTGAAACCGGAACTGATGCATGTATCGTAAACGAAGTGCCGAATCTGTCCCACAAACCGGGGATGGGAAGGAAACTGCATACGCAGCACTTCCCTGGGCTTTTGCTGCTCATTTTCCAGTTCATCCGCCATACACGATTCGCCAGTGTTTTC
>JBHIXQ010000075.1:0-8195 GCA_041984705.1 Leptonemataceae bacterium
AGCAGTCAGAGATAGAAAGAATTATGCACGGAGACTCGATATTTGGAGTCTCCGTGCTGGGTCTCGGACCATCCAGGCGCTTTGCACGAAGTGCGCGATATCGTCTGTCACCATGGACCCGCCAATCATCCAGCTATCTTCCCGCAATTCGGCATCATCCGGAATCCATAATTTACCGGGCATTCTTTGATCCCCACCGCCGTTCAGACTCATCTAAAACATTCACCTCCGCTCCTGTATTGTAACGTTGGTTATTGACCCCTCCTGATTGGAAGTTCAGGCTGTAGATTTTACGGGCAATGTGCCTCCTGGATAGGAAAACATTGGACAAAATGACGAGTCCGGGAGAGTAACATCGGTGCCGGGTGAGGATTGAAATTCTCCCCATTGATCTGGATCAAGGCATTCGGATCTTTTTCGGTCTATGATCTCGGCAAAACGAGCGCAGGAGCGAAAGTATGCTTTCGAAATCACAGGCTAAAGCGTTCTTTCTAGGAGGGACAGTCTTATTCAGTGCTGTCTTCCTGGGTCTTACAGTGGATACCCACCGGCAGATGGCAGAAAGAACCAACGAGCAAGAACTGAGTGAATCCGTTATTCGCGGAAAAGAGATCTGGGAAAGGGAAAACTGTATGGGCTGCCATACCATTCTGGGTGAGGGCGCCTATTACGCTCCGGATCTAACCAAAGTCGTGGATAAGCGAGGAGAAGAGTGGATTCGGGTTTTTATCAAGGATCCCCAGGCCATGTTCCCGGGCGAACGGAAGATGGTGAAATACGACTTCAATGATCAGGAAATGGACGACATCATCGCATTTCTGAAATGGGTGGGAAACATCGATACCAATGGATGGCCACCGGAACCTAACATTGCAACAAGCACCATTCCCGGTACGCGAAAGGTAGAAGGACCCGCTCTGCCCGAAGCCGCCCAGGCACCCGCAGTGGCCGAAGCACCGGCTAAATTTAAATCTCTATGTGTGGCCTGTCATCAGGTGGACGGAAAAGGCGGAAACGTAGGGCCGGCTCTGGACGGAGTGGCCAATCGTTTCGATCGCGAATACCTGGTGCGATGGCTGAAAGATCCGCAGGCGGTGAAAGAGGGCACTACCATGCCAAAGCTTCCTCTCAATGAACAGGAAGTAACGTCCATAGTGGACTATCTGATGACTTTGAAATAGGGGGGCACAATGAAATATAAAACGCAAAAGATTGCTTATTACTTCTTCGCCGCTGCCATGTTGCTACTGACTTTGCAAATGGTGTACGGCTTCATCATGTTATTCGCCCGCATCGGAATGGATGGCTTACATGACTGGATTCCATTCAACGTAGCAAGAACCACACATATCAATCTCCTGGTGGTCTGGCTTCTTACAGGCTTTATGGGATCTGCCTATTACGTAATTCCGGAGGAATCTGGCCGCGAACTTTACGCGCCAAGGCTGGCTATTCTTCAGCTGGTTTCCTGGCTTACAGTGGGCGTCGTTGCCGTAGCCGGATTCCACTTTGGTTGGTGGGAAGGCCGTAAGTTCCTGGAGATTCCGCGACCTCTGGACTATCTGGTGGTGGTAAACGTTCTTCTCTTTCTTTACATCATTGGGATGACGATCTGGAAAGGGGAACGACATAGCACAACCCAGCTCGTTCTTTACTTCGGTCTATTTACTGCAGCATTGCTGTATCTGCCCGGCATGATCTGGTTCGATAATCAGACCCTGGATTCATTCTATCGCTGGTGGGTAGTCCATCTCTGGGTAGAGGGCGTTTGGGAATTGATTATGGGATCGCTGCTTGCTTTTCTATTGATCAAGCTCACCGGCGTAGACCGTGAAGTAGTGGAAAAATGGCTGTATGTTGTCGTGGGGCTTACCTTTCTTTCCGGAATCCTGGGAACGGGCCACCACTACTACTGGATCGGTACACCAGGTTACTGGCTCATGATCGGTGGAATTTTCTCTGCACTGGAGCCTCTGGCATTTCTGGGAATGGCGATCTGGGCCATAAATATGTATCGCAGGAAAGGGCGAAACCATCCAAATAAGATTGCGCTGTACTGGACTCTGGGATGCGCGGTGATGTCCTTCGTAGGTGCTGGCTTTCTGGGATTCGCACACACCTGGCCTGCAGTGAACAAATGGACTCATGGCACCTTGATCACTGCCATGCATGGTCACCTGGCTTTCTGGGGCGCCTATGCGATGCTGGTTTTTGCAGTCATTTCCTATGTTATGCCCAATATGACAGGAAGAAATCTGATGAATAACATGACCGGATATCTTGCATTCTGGTTTTCCAACATCGGTATGGTGGGTATGACCGGAGCATTCGCGGTGTCTGGCATCGCACAGGTGTATCTGGAACGCAAGCTGGGAATGGACTTCCTGGCCGTGCAGAAGGAAATCGTTGTGCATTTTTACGGCGCAATGCTGGCTGCTTCTCTGTTCGTTGTAGGCGTTCTGATGTTCATCTATACGTTCATACGTTATGGTCAGCCCAGCGAAGAGATGGTCGGACAGGATATGCAGGATGATGCAACGGAAATGGGAGCCAATGCATGAAATCCGTGGCAAGCAACAAACTTCCCTATTATAGACCGGTAGGTCGGGAACTGGAAGTATTTGAGCATGCCTATTCCAATCGGTTGCCCCTTCTATTGAAGGGGCCCACCGGCACAGGCAAATCCAGACTGGTGGAATTTATGGCCGCCAGTCTGGAGAGGCCTCTCATTAATGTGGCCTGCCACGAAGAGACCTCTGCCGTGGATCTGCTGGGTCGTTACTTGATTTCCGGCGGCGAAACCGTCTGGACCGACGGTCCTATGACTCGCGCTGTGCGCGAAGGTGCCATTCTATATCTGGACGAAATCGCAGAGGCGCGACCGGATACCGTGGTAGCTATTCATTCGCTCACGGACCACCGTCGCTCCCTGTTTCTGGAGCGAAAATCCGAAGAACTGGTGGCTCCTCCGGAGTTTATGCTGGTGGCCAGTTTTAACCCTGGTTATCAAAAGGGAACCCGGGAGATGAAGCCCTCCACAAGACAGAGATTCGTTTCTCTAAGTTTCGATTACCCCGACCCGGAAACGGAGATGGAAATTGTAGTGGGTGAAACTGGATTCGAGGGCCCCAGCATCAAAGCTCTGGTTCGTCTGGCCCAGCGAATTCGAAAAGCTCAGGATCTGCCGATTCAGGAGACTATCTCAACCAGACTCATTGTGGATGCGGCCCGATTGATTCAATCCGGTTTGCCCCCCAGGCTGGCCTGTCAGGTGGCTATCGCAGAACCATTAACGGACGATCGCGATACCCTGGCTGCTCTCCAGGATTTCATCGCAATGCATTTCTGATACCGGTCCAGAGCCTCGCCCGGAATGCAGGGCTTTCGCTGGAACTATTGCAGGGCATGGCAGAGGAATCCAGGCTGGAAGCATGGGTATGGCCTGAGAATCAGACTGAACCTGGAACATAAATATCGCAGAGGTAACTAAACTGGAGCTGGATCAAAAAATCTTTCAGAAGGTATGGAAGACCTTCTTCCGTTCCCCCGACATTCAGGAATTGGAGCTGGAACGTTTTCGCATTCTTGCCTGTCTTCTGGCGGGCTACTCGATTCAGGTATCCGTTTCCGGCGATGAAGGTGGATTCAGAGAGGGAGAGATTCGGCTGCCTTCGATTTCCTTTCTGGCATCTCAGAGTAAAGCCCTGCGAAAACAATTGCGCAGGAGCGAAGTAGATCCAGTGAATTCCCTTGCTGCGGATCTGTACCGATTTAGAATTCTTCAGGCATGCATAGAATTGAAGGTATTTCCGGAAGATCCATTCGTGCTGCGAAACCATGCAGAAAACGAAAGATCCTGCGTAGGCGAGCTGGAGAAGTTAGGATTGGCTCATTTGATCTCCGGTCATCGTTTGCCCGGCGAGGGGGCGATGAAACCTGAGAATGTGTCGGACGGGGATCCGCGAACAGGCCATCGTCAGACCGAGAAAAGCATTCATATGGATTCCTCTGTAGACCGCGTTGAGGAAAATAAAAAGGAAATTCAGGACTACACTCTGAACCATAGCTTCGAAAAGATTGAGACTCTGGAAGAATTCAACGGTAATTGGAGAGAGCTGGACGGGGCGGATCAAATTGAAGAAATGTCCGATGCCCTGGACGAGCTAAAATTCAATCAGGTGATTCGCACTGAAGAAAGCTCCGAAGGATATCTTAAATCCGATCATGCTGGGTTTGCTTCAGAAATCATTGGCGAAACCAGGGGACCGCATCTGTATCCGGAATGGGATTATAAGAAAAGGGCGTTTCGAATAGATCATTGCAGCGTTACGGAATCAAAGCCCGAGAAAGCCGGGGATGGAGCAGAGGCCGTTCTACAAAAAAACCATGGAACATTGCTAAAACTGAAACATGATCTGGATCGTATATTGAATCGATTTTCTCCGGAGCCACGGCAGGTACAGGGGGATGATATCGATCTGGACGCAGCGGTGGAATATCTGGTGGATCGTTCCATCGGACACACTCCATCCGAGAGATTGTACAGAAAAAGACGCAGAAATATGCGAGAGGTAGACCTGTTGCTTTTGCTGGACAACAGCCTATCTACAGATTCCTACAGAAATGGAATTCGAGTGCTGGATGCAGAAAGGGATGGAATGCTTCTATTCGGTGAGGCGCTGGCGGATGCCGGATTGCCCTTTGCCTGCTACAGCTTCCATTCAAAGACAAGGCATAACTGTCAGGTAAGTAAGTTACATGATTTTGAAGATTCCTGGGCGGTATCCAGAAATCGTCTGATGGGTCTCGAACCTAGAGGCTATACTCGGATTGGTCCGGCGCTGAGACATGCTATATCGATTCTCTCGGAGCGATCTGCCAGGCATCGATGGATTGTTCTATTTACGGATGGGCATCCCAATGATTACGATCGGTATGAAGGCAGGTACGGACAGGAAGATGTGAGGCATGCTATCCAGGAAGCTGACGGTGAAGGAATAGGAGTCCATCTATTGTCCTTTGACCGTTCCCGGGATGTTTTCGGTTCTTTTACCAGGTCTGCCCTGAATTTAAGGCGGATGCCAGAGCTGCTCATGTCTTTTTACAGTCGTATAGCCGGCAATTGAATTGAAAATGAAATGCAACCGGCTGATGGTGACTATGTGCCGGAAAGCGAATTCTGGAATAGAGTACCTGAAAGTTGCCGTGATCGATTGCAAAGGGTGGCCCGACGACTAACCGTGGAAGCCGGGGAGACCGTGTTTCTACAGGGAGATCGATTTCGTGGACCTTATGTCATTGATAAAGGAATCTTCAAGATCTATCAACTCAATGAGGCTGGCAAAGAAGCCATCTTAAACTTCTTTTTTCCAGGTTCTATTATTGCTGCCCTGCCAATGCTAAAGACGATGCCGGTGTATCCCGCATCCTGTGAGGCGGTCCGGGACGGTGCGGTAATCTACATACCGGTGGATGAATGTGTTTCGCTTATGCAGAAGCATCCGGAATTGAAGCAATGCTTTCAGGAAGACTTCGTTTCGAACGCCGAATTCTTCAAAAATAAGACGACCCTATTAATGCTGCATACCACGGAAGAGAGAGTGATCTTTTTTCTGGAAGCTCTGGGAGCGGCGGATCGGGAAGTCTACTTGAACATCCCTAAAAATCAGGTGGCTCTGTATCTTGGTGTATCGGCGGAAGCCTTCAGCCGGGCTTTTACTGCGCTTAAGAAGCAGGGACGCATTACAGAAAACGACGGCTACGTGCGCCTCCTGGAACCGAACTAACCCTGGCAGTATTGCTTTTTCTTTTTTCTGGACGAGCATTGAATCGTCTCATAAACCTTTCTGAAAAATCACCCGTCCTTGATCTGTAGCAACGTTCTGCAGCGTATGATCGGCTATATTCAAGAATATTATCCGGAAAATATACTCTGGAGAGGATTTAGAATAAAGGAGAAAAAATGGAACAAAGACAACAGCAATTGTTCTACCCGCCAGGAGGGATCTTGATATGGATGATCCTTTCAATTGAGTTACTTACTTTCATCCCGGCATTGATCGCATTTTTCGCCTATAGAAGTCAGGAGATAGATTTGTTCATTCGCTCATCCGGTCATCTGAGTCTGGGAATCGGCACTATTAATACGGCCATCCTGATTGGCGGTGGCTGGCTGGTGGCAGAAGGGATCCGTAGACTTCGCCTGAATCAGAGGAGCCGTGCATCCAGACTGACATGGCTTGGAGCAGTTGCGGGTATTGCGTTTCTTCTTTTAAAGGGCTTCGAGTATCATCAGAAACTGGATAGCGGCTATGGCCTGAACTACGACACATTCTTTACTATGTACTGGCTGATTACAGGTTTCCATTTCCTGCACGTAGTAGTAGGCACTGTATTACTGGCAATAGCTGCGAATGGAATCCGAAAGGAGCGATACACAGCGACGAATCATGATGATGTAGAGACCATCGGCATATTCTGGCATATGTGCGATTTGATCTGGATTCTGGTCTTTCCATCGCTCTATATTCTTTCGCGAGGAGGACTGCAATGAATCGATCTTACAATACCTTTGTATTTGTGGCACTTTTGATCTTGATAGCAGGGATGTACTTCTTCGCTGAATTCAGGGCAGCGTCCGTATGGCTCATTCTGGGAGTCAGTGCAATAAAGTTCGCACTGGTTTCTCTGGAATTCATGGAAGTCAGGAAAGCACATCCTTTATATGGAACCTGGCTACTGGTTCTGTTCTTCTTTTTTGCTGGAGGACTATTATGGTTTTTATGATGAATTGATCAAGATCAAGGATCAAGTCCCGGGACCATGGTATATGAGTAGCACATCAGTCAGATTGCATTTTCGCAGATTCAGCCAGATCCTGGGAAATCCTCCCACAGAGTCTGATTGATCTCGGGGATGCAGTCGCTACCTGTAAAGGAACTCGAACAAAGGGATCTTGCCGGGGACCACCCGGCATTTTTTTTTATGCAATCTGAGGACAATCGACCATCCCAGGAGCTTGAAATGCTCGATCCCTACAGGCAATTTTCCCTCGCGGCCGATGGGGATAAGCTGAGATTAATACCCTCCAAAGATCTGCCGGATAATGCGCGAACCTACCTCGTGGATTACTTGAAGCAGACAGAAAAATACAGAAACATTTCGAGGACTCCCGGACAAATTCGGTTCAGCCTATATCAGCCGGTGATGAACTCCCCTGCAGGAGAGCGTTCTCTATATATGCGCCTTCGCAGAAGATTTTGCAGGGATAGAGTGCCCCAGGCAGCTACCATTGGCGTCACTCGGGCCTGCCAGTGTAACTGCATGCATTGCAGCGCAGATTATCATATGGACAGTATGGAGAAGCAACTCGGTACGGGGGAGCTTGTGGCGGCCATTCAGGAGGCGGTAGATCTGGGGGTCACCACTGTAATTCTCCTGGGAGGAGAGCCCCTGCTCAAGAAGGACCTGGAGGCTGTTGTCGAAGCCGTGGATCCGAAGCGGGCCCAGACCGTAATGTTTACTAACGGGGAGTACCTTTTCCAGGAGCGATGTGCATCCCTCTATGAGGCAGGTCTCTCTGGAGTTTTTGTCTCCCTGGATTCCACGATTGCTTCCGAACATGATGATCTGAGAGAGAGACCTGGATTATTTTCAAGAATCAAAGAAGGAGTTCAAAATTCTATTAACGCCGGTATGGATGTGGCCCTTTCCTCCTATCTCACTTCGCAGAGATTGGAAAGCAGGGTGCTTCAGAATACGATGGAACTGGGAAAATGCTGGAGCGTGCAGGAGGTGACTTTCTTTGATGCAATTCCAGTTGGCCGGCTGGAGCGCGAGTCCGGCATCGCGGAGCAAATTTCCACAAGCAGAGGGGATGACTGTTCTTTGCTCAGTGTGGAGGATCGCAGATTTATCCAGGAGCTAACGACAGAGTTTCGAAGGCGCCCGGGCTATCCTGCCATTACGCCGCAGTCAACTCTGACATCAGCGCTTGGCAGCAGCTATTGTTTTGCCGCGAACACTCAATTCTATCTTAGCAGTACTGGACAAATGTGTCCCTGCGATTTCACTCCGCTTACCATCGGTCATTATCCAACTCTCTCTATTCGTCAATTATGGATGGCAAATTAATGGATAAGGCCACCAAGCTGCTCGGCACTTCGCCCAAGGGCTTCGGCGCGTCGGGTGAGTAC
>JBHIXQ010000076.1:0-8070 GCA_041984705.1 Leptonemataceae bacterium
TGGAGGGTGAGATTGCCTGGAACTCGATTCCAGCATCCTTCATCGTCGCGCAGACATCCGTCTTCAAATCTAAGTAGCAGGAATACATCGTCTCCTTTGATTTCTCGGTCCACCTGGGGGCGACTGAAATTCTCTACCTTCCAGGCATCCCCGTCTTTGATTTCCTGGTGATATCGCACGAATACAGTTCTTGTGAACAGAGCTTCGTCTGGATCTGAGTCGATGACTCCCCATCGTTCAGTGATTTCGAATCTCTTTCCGGAAAAGGTGAGGTCCCTGGGGACCCGAACCTGATGAAGAAATAGACATTGAGTTTGATCTGGATCCACTGAGTGACGGATGCCTCCACAGGCAATGGAAAGGATTCGCCAGGTATCTCCATCCCTCTGAGTGTACAGACCGTCCAATTCGAAATCGGGGGCGCCTGATGGCCCTCTCAGCTGAGTTTTGCAGGTAACAGAAAATAAGATCAGAGTTGCCAGAAGTGCCATGGCCAGTTGCTTCATGCTGACAGCATGGCCGGGCACCTGACCATGAAAAGCATAATCGAGTTTTGATTGATTAACTGGCGCTGTTTCGGTTCTATTCCCCTGACCATGGTCTCATCTACGTATCAGAATCACAGAGACAAAATCATAACAGACGACGGGCTTCGGCTCTTCACCCAGAGCTGGGTGCCTCCCAAGCCACAGAAACACCTGATCATTCATCATGGGTTCGGGGAGCATAGCGATCGCTATGGAAATGTCCTGGATGTGCTGGATGGTCAAAAGATCGCAGTATACTCCTTTGATGCACGAGGTCATGGTCGCAGCCAGGGAAAGAAAGGAGATAGCCCCGGAATCTTTCGATATGTTCGGGACCTGGAGCAATTTCTATTACACTTGAAAGAGAAATGGGGCATCCGAAAACCATTTCTGCTGGGCCATTCCATGGGTGGTCTTGTAGCGGCCTCCTTTGCCACCACTCAGCTCAATCAATGGGAAATCGCGGGACTATTGCTGAGCGCACCGGGACTGAAAGTAAAGTTAACCCCGGCCATGCAGATCAAGAAGGCCGCCGGTCAATTTCTATCCTTTGTAAAGGACGATTTGATAATGGAGGCCGGGCTGGATGAGAATTTCATCAGTCATGATGAGGCGGTGAAGAAGGCCTATCATTCGGATCCTCTGGTTCATGGAAAGGTCAGCGTACGCATGGCATTAAGTCTCCCGGAGGCGGGAGATGAAGTTCTTCGCCGGGCCAGTAAGGTCCGTCTTCCTGTATGGATTGGTCATGGCTCCGATGATGAAATCGCCAGTGTGGATGGCTCCATGGAATTCTATGAACGAATCTCCTCCGTGGACCGCTCCCTTCAGATTTATGAAGGTCTCTACCATGAGATTTTCAATGAAATCCGTCGGGAGCCCCTGGAAGACCTGAGAAACTGGCTGGGAAAACATTGATTCCGCTTGCCAAAAAATGGGGATCGCAGTAAAAAAAAATTTGACAACCAATGACGCACTGCACAATACTGACTTGTGCGTTGCACAAAAACGCAGGCAAAAAAAACTCAATAAGGTAGGATAGTCATGGAAAAGATTCTGCACGACGTTCTCAACGCTGGTATCGCTCTGTTTCGCGCAGGTGAAGATAGCGTAAACAATGCCATCAAAGAAGTTCAAAGAACATTTGATGAGCTAAAAGCTAAAGGTGCCGCTGACAATAGCGAGCCTGCAGTTCAACTGCGCAAAGTACTGGATGATATCGTAGCTCAGGCTAACGATCTGAACCAGAAAACTGGCGATGCTTACAATCAGGCTCTGACTCAGCTGCAGGACCTGTACAACAAAGCAACCGTTGAGATCGAAAAAATCGTTCCTGAAGAACGAGTAAATGAAATCAAAGATAAGATCGAAGAGCTTACCAACGTGATCAACAGCAAAGTTAATGAGCTGCGCGGTGGTGGAGCTTCTACTTCCGGCGGATCCAGCACCTCCACTGGAGCGTAAGGATCCAATGCAGCTGCCTCGTGCAGTGCACAGGCCCGGCTCTCTTCTGGGGAGTCGGGCTTTTTATTTTCTCCGCTACCATAGAATTTTTCCCATCGCTGCTCTCATCGTGGACCTACGTTTTTCCCATCCGGGATCCTTCACAAATTGACTCTTGCCAGACCGGTGGCCTTTCTCGATATCTGGTTTTGCTTTGCGAAACAGGCCTTCATGAAGCAATGGTCATCAGAGGAATCTTTTGATGAGCGAAGATGCAAACATTCATACCGGAAGCTATGAGGGCCGTCAGGACTATGTCCGTGATCTGAAATTTCCAGAAATTGAGGTCTTCGCCAATATCTATCCGGATAAATCCTATCGTATTGACATGGAGATTCCCGAATTCACCGCCATCTGTCCCAAGACAGGTCTTCCGGACTTTGGAATTCTTTACCTGGCCTATAAACCAGCCGAGTTCTGTCTGGAGCTAAAGAGTTTAAAAGAGTATGTTACAGCCTACCGAAACGTCGGCATATTTCATGAAAACGTGGTAAACCGAATCCTGGATGATCTTGTAAAGGCATGCAAGCCCAGATGGATGCGTCTGCATGGAGATTACAATGTCAGAGGCGGCATCAAAACCCGGGTCACCGCCACCTACTCGACGCCAAAAGATTAGTACCGAAAAAAAAGACGACAGCCATTTCGGCCCATAGCTGCGCACCAGATGAAAAGATTTCCTCCGTTTCTGAACGGAAACGATCAGGCCCCGGGCGAGAATCCCGGCCGATCCGGCAAAGCCCTGGTTGGGTTCTAATACGCTTCTTTACAAATAGCGTAGCTTAATGTCTATTGCTCAATATTGTCAACGTATTGGAGCCACTTCGGAAATGGCCAGTATTCCGGTGAATCCGCGCGAACTTCGACTTCTGATACTGCTACCGTAAAGGAGGCCGCGCAGGCTACAGTGAGATTGACCCATCGACATTTAATATTTCCGATGTAACCGCCATCGTCAACGAGTCCCGGGGTAAGCGCGCGCATCAGGAATTCCTGGCTTTCGACCTTCATACTTACCTGCTTTCCACCATCGGTGTCCCGTTCCCTGCGCATCTTTTTCTGATACTCTGCAACGAGCTCGCGCCATGCTTTCTCTGCCGCATTACGATCCTGATGTTCTAATACAAATATAAGAAGACCTTGATCTTCGAATTCCGCATAAACCGCGCATCCGTCGGGTTCAGTTAATGTCCTTTGCTTCACAATTTGCCGGCTTTTCGTACCGAAGGTCTCTTCTGCGAGCCGCGAAATCTTATCATAATGATGGTCGCAGGCCTGCAGGTCCCTTTCTGGATTTTCCGCAACCAGAGGACCGGCCATGGCTAGCACCAGCATTAAGAGCAGAGCTTGCTTGAGCATATTAGTTCTGACGGCATCGATCCACCGTATGTTCAAATTGGTGAGCGCCGCACTCAGCAGTGACTGAGCGGTCCAGGAGGCCGTTTTTCACTGGATTCAGGCGCCGTGTAGTAAGAGCTTATCAGCGACCGCCGTAGCAATTGGGAAACCTGGAATTTTCCCGGGTGCTATCCGACCCGCTTCCTGAGCATGGAATCCCAAAAGCCAGCCTTAAAGTCAGGAAAGCGAAACCTACCAATCAATTGTTCTGCGTAACGACTTCTGACGAGCCTCTGTCCTGGCACTTTCGTAGGCGCTGGCATTTCTGCCGGAGCCTGCAAGCCTTCTCTTTGAAGCGCCTTCTGGATCTCCGGCTTCTGGTAGAATTCCTGCAGATAGACTCTCGTTTCTTCTACGGACGAAGGATTCGGATCCACAGCATTGATCAATTGTTCTCGCTGGAAGCCGGGAAAGGAGCCCTCTCCATTCCTTACCCTGGCCGCCGCAGCCAAAACGATTCTACCGAGATCATGGACATGGATCCTGGAGATAATTTCATCGCCTCGCTCAAAGAACCTGCCTCGACCCTGGGCCAGAAATAGAGGTAGACTGCGGCCTGGCCCATAGAGTCCGCCTGCGCGAACAATCAATGCATCCGGCCGATGCTCCAGAATGGCCTGTTCAACCAGCAGTCTTCGCATACACTTTTCTGAATCTCCAGTGGCCGATAGCTCATCCACTTCCAGTAATCCGTTTTCAGAACCTGGATACACGGAAGTGCTGGATATGTGGACATACGGAACTTGAAAGGGTGCGATTTCCGTGCGATACAGCGGGTTTTCAATCTTTTCCTTTTCTTCTACAGCTGGCACTGTATCAAGAATCATATCCGGTTCGAAGCCATCCAGAGAATCGGAATCACTGCGACTCAGGAATCGGACTTCCACCGGAAATTCGCTGGCAAGATAGCCTCCGGTAAAGCTCCTACCCAGGCAGAGAATTCGGCGAATCGACATACAAGCAGCAAAAGAAGTGGGTTGTTGATGCACAGGCTTTTTTCAGTCTGACACCATGCAATGGGCCTTGCTCGATCACCGTCCCCAAAAGCCAGATCATCCAGTACTGAAGTCCCAGGGAATACTGGTCAAGCTTCAGGATCAGTGGATGGCATTTCCAGAAGCAGACCCGGGGGATTTTCCAGTAAAGAACTATCCTGTTCTAATTCTGGAGACCGAGGAGCTCGACCAATCGTATGCGTGGACATTCTTGCTAAGGTTCATTGAGCGAAACATCCCGGCGCTGGCCCGGTTCACAGAATCCCGGGAAATGGTACCGGATGGATTGATCCAGGCCCTGGGCTGGAAGGCCCATTATCGTAGCCGGGACGAATGGAAACAATGGGCAGCACTCAGTGCAGCCAGCGAAGAGCTATATATGCTTTATGAGTTTCCTCTCAATGTGTTGCGGCTCTGGGACCGCGTGGATCCGAGCAGTCGCAGCCAATGGATGGAATTATGGCTTTCCAGAGGATTCAAGAAGAACCTGGTAAAGGAAATTATCCAGTACTATCACGATCTAGCTCCAGAGCAGCAAGTGGAAGCCCTGAAGCAAGCCTTGGAATTCTCTGCCAACTGGAAGGCCCGCAGTGGATCCTTTCCCGCAGAGCAGATTCGCGATCAACTGTATCGTCACAGATATCCGGAAATCAGCGGACTCCAGGAAAAGGTATATAAACTTCAGAAGAATCTACCGGGGCATAAAAAATTGAGCTATCTCATTCCGGATCATCTGGAAGCCGGTTATCTGGATTTAAGGCTACGGATTGAAGCGGATTCTGATGTGGAGGAGTTGTTCGAGCTCCTCCGGGAAGCCACTCGAGATGGCCGGATTCGGGAGGTCCTGAATCTTATCCAGTAGCGCTGTAATTGTAGTTGGCCTTGACACCGTAGCCACTGAATCATTTCTGGAAGGCAACGGGATGTGGCGCAGTGGTAGCGCACTCGTCTGGGGGGCGAGTGGTCGCTGGTTCAAATCCAGTCATCCCGAATAAAGGGTCGCAATCGCGGCCCTTTTTTTATTCACAGACAGGTTCTGGAGTTAGCGGATGACTCCGTGCTTCACCTTCAATTCCCATAAAGCTACGAATGGGATGGAATCCTTGCGATCCTCGAGATAAGCTTCCATCCTTGCCCGATCCGGCAAGGTTGGATCCTGGGGATGTCTGTAGGTTCTTAGTACCGCATCCACCTTGTGCACAATCTCATTTTTGAGGAAGTCCTGCCAGGCTAGAGAACCATTGGTCTGGAAGTAATCGTAAAACTGAAACTCGTCTTTGAAGGAATGTAGCTTAATAGATGCCATTTTTGACCGAGGTATTTGAACCGCCGCCCCGCTGATCTGGCTTCCTCTGGTATCCTGAAAAATGCGCTGCAGATCTGTTAAAAGAAATGATTTCACCTTGGCGTTGGAAAAGACAAACTTCACCAGATCACCCATTCCCTTGAAATATACGGCGCGAGTTTTCTGCTCCAGATACTGCTCTTTAGTCAGGTTCGCTTCGCTGGCTCTCTGCCCGGTTCCATCTCCGTCCAGGATATCCCGAATAATAAGATCGTATTCTTTGCGAAAGTAGATCTGCCCATCTTTATTCTTTTTGAGTATGCCCGGGCCTGCCAGGCATCGCGCAAAGAGTTCTGGACTGATTTTTTCCAGTCCGCCGCCAGCCTGAACCTCATCCATAAGCTTGCGAATTCCGGATGAATAGGTTTCCCCGGCCAGGATTTGCCGCATGCCATCGTGGATACTTTCTGCGTATTCGTAACCACCGGCCTTCTTTTCAAGCAGCTGAAACTCCAGAAGACCGTTCCAGAGCTGTTTTGGATTGAGATAGTTTCTGGTGCGATAAGGATCCGGAAAGTATTTCGCATCAAAAGAAGGATTGTTGAAAAGGTGCAGAGGATGTTCTCGACGGTGCATTAAATCATGGTAATCATTTACGCAATCGTTCAGCCCATTCACACGAAAAAGTGGAAAGCCAAGAACGATGCCCATCGAAATAATTTCATAGGGCTTAACAAGATTCGGCACCTCAAAGCACTCTACAGAGATATTGGGACTGACCGTTGATCGTTTGGTGTAATGATCCATTCTGGGGGGAAGATCATTCTGGGCTCGCTCCGGTGCGCTGTCTCCTTCTTCGAACACATTCAATGGAAATTGAGTTACCGCCCGAAAATACTCCATGGACCGCAGCCCGTTGAAGTTTGCGGATGTATAGGGCCGAGAATATGTATCCAGCTTGGTAAGGAGGCTCTTGAGTTCGATTTTCTTCTCTCTGAGTACATCCTGAATGGATAAATTCTCAAAGGAAAATCCGGCAAATCTCTTTTGAATAACCTGGAATAGACCGGCTCGCAGACGATCTACCTCGATTCGGTTCATGGTGGCCTCATCGATTTTCCACTGACGGTCATCGCCTTGCTGGCCGTATAGAATCTCGCGGGCTTCCACCGGGCTTTTTTGTAGAATCTCCAGACCCAGCTCCTGATGGATCAATTCTTCCATCTCCGATTGACTGCGTTCCAGCACTTCAAGGCCAAAGCGGCCCATGAGATAAGTCTGCACAATCTGAGTGGTATCATCACCCTGATCCATACCGAGAAAATCTACTTCATTGCATAGATCGTCCAGGCTGAGTCTGGCGCCAAAGTGCCGATTAATGAACCCTTTAATCTCTGGCTTATTTACCAGATAGAAGAACAGTGGATTCTTCTTTTGCAATAGTTCAAAGTGACTTTTTTGAATCTCATCATGCAGGCTGTGAGCCAGGGTCTGCAGTCGATCCTCCAGAGGAGCCAGGGTTTCATTTCTGAGCTGATAGAGTGATCCCTTGAATTCTCGCAAAAACTCTTCTGTGGCCTGTAGCATGGATTCATGGATTAGCTGCAGATGATTTAAGCGAATCATTGTATATACAGCTTCTACGCGCTTCGCATTAAAATCCCCGGTATCCAGTGCGCGCAATTGCTCTTCGATTTCTGAATCCGCGTAGTAGTTCAGTCCCACCCTGCTTTCGTAGCAGAGTCCCTGGAAGAATTCCAGGCGTTCCATTACCCGGTCCAGCAAGGCGCGAGTGAACAGAAAGCCTCTGGAAGGATCTGCCGTGATTTCCGCCACAGCCTCTTCCATAACCTGTTGGACCTTTTCCAGTTCCAGGCGCCATCGGCTTTCCATACGGCGTAGAAGCCGGTCTTTATGATGCTCCATTTCGCCGCGACCATAGTCCCGTCGCATCAGTTCAAGAATTGAAACTACACCACTGCGATCGCCGCTTCGCATACTCCTCTGGATCCGGTCTCGATATCCATTGAACTCTGCCTTCCAGTCCAGGCGATAGTCCGGATACATTCGTTCAAAGATCAAAGCACAGTTCAGCCTCAGGGCTCGAACCAGTCCCCGATTCAGATCTCCGAAGGTTTCGTTCAAAAGCTTTTGATCTACTTTTTCATGAAACCGTTTGATGATTCTAAGAGCTGCCAGCTTGAAGCCCACCTCGCGCAGGATGGGCACCGGATACATTACACGAGAAATACCAAAGGAATTATAACTGGCTCTTCTGGCTGGCTCGGATCCATCCTCCGGAAAATAGATACTGGCCCGGGTGGAATCATTCACCATTCTCTCTTCGATGGCGCCGCCCACC
>JBHIXQ010000077.1:0-310 GCA_041984705.1 Leptonemataceae bacterium
AGTCAAGAAAGCTCTGGAAGCACTGAAGAAAGCCGCCAACGATGGAAGCAACCTTATGGAACCCTCGGTGGAATGCGCTCTCGCTCGAGTCACCACCGGCGAATGGGCGGATGCACTGCGCCAGGTATTCGGCGAGTATCGACCTCCAACTGGAATCGAAGGACAGAAGCTTTCCCTGGAAAATGACCGGGTAAATGCTCTGCGAAAGCGTGTGGAAGATTTTACTTCGCGAGCAGGTCACCGACCGCGTATTGTAGTGGGAAAACCTGGCCTTGACGGTCACAGTAATGGCGCCGAATTGATTGCGGTA
>JBHIXQ010000077.1:320-7932 GCA_041984705.1 Leptonemataceae bacterium
TCAGATCGTAGAAGAGCTCAAGAAAGCAGGCGCCTACGAACATATTCCGGTGGTATTCGGTGGCATTATTCCTAAAGCAGATTTTGAAAATCTGACGGACAAAGGAATCAAGAAAATCTTTACTCCATCGGACTTTGAGCTCATCGATATCATGGAAAAAATCTTTGATATCGTAGAGCAGAATCAAAGCGCTCTGGTCTAATTCGTAAAGCCTCGTCTCCGGACGGGGCTTGCCTTGGCCACATCCCCTTCGAAAGAAGCAAAACGCTGAATAGCGTCCGTAGATTTCCGGCAGCCTGCCGAATTGAATGCAGAGGCACATATTATTCAGGGCCGGGCAATGCGCCTCGGCCCTGAATGTCTGGTGGTCCGGTTAATCTTTTTGACTCCAGGCCCCATCGCAGAAGATTATCCCGGCAGCCCCCTGAGAGATCTCATCGAATGCCAGATTATAATGCACTGATTCCCTCCGCCTTCGAAAGACAGAAGTTTGCCATTGCACGACTGATTTCCCTTTTCGAGGATCCGCGACCGGAAGCCGCCCTGCAGAGAAAGCAGGTGCTGGAAACCATGCGATCCTCCGGGCAGTCCAGAAGAGGACTGTTTCTGGGATTTACAGGCACCCCAGGAGCCGGTAAATCCACCCTGGTTGGGGAGCTGGCCAATCGCTTTATTTCCGAGAATCCGGAGAAATGCCTGGCGGTGCTTGCCGTAGATCCATCCAGCCATGTTTCCGGTGGCTCCATACTCGGGGATCGAACCAGGGTTCGATTCAGTCACGGAGACAGTCGGCTTTATTTTCGAAGCCAGGCTTCGGACCGGGAACTGGGCGGAATCAGTCGAACTACATTTTCTGTGCTTCGTCTACTGTACCATCTGTTTGATGTAGTGGTGGTTGAGACTGTAGGAATTGGTCAAAGCGAAATTGAGATTCAGCAGACCGCAGATCGAGTCTTTCTTTTGCTTCAGCCCATGGCCGGCGATCAGATCCAGTTTATGAAAGCCGGGATCATGGAAATACCGGATTGCTTTATCATTAATAAGTCCGATGAAAAAGAAGCAGCCGAAAGAACCTTTCATGCTCTGCGAGCCAGCCTGCAGTTGATTCGTCCGGGAGAGGCCAGGGTACCTATCTTTCGCACCAGCGCAATTACAGGAATGGGGCTTTCCGAGCTACTGGCCTATTTTCAGAAGCTCATGGATTCCCGAAATGATCCGGTGACCCTGGATGCATCCCTGTACAGACGAGAGGTTTACTATTTCGAAAAATGGGTAAAGGATGAACTGGGTCGACAGGGATTGAGAATGCTGGGTGATCTGGGCGGGGCCCGAGAACTGATGGACAGGGCCGGTGGTTTTGACGGCGCTCAAAAAGCCATTCTGGAGGCTGTCCAACAATCCCTGGGCAAACTGGAATCGGAAGTGACGGACTCACTGGCGCCGAAAAGTTGAGGAGGGATCTGAGGTACTTCTTGAATGCCGGCATCTCTGAGCGATCTGTTCCCGGACGAGCTATGATGCATGCCGATGTACACAAAGTGTAGAATTCCAGAATATTCTCCGTAGCAATCAAACGATATAGAGCGAAAAGTAGGTAATTATGCAAAGTGTGGGCCTGGTATTTGGCGGAAAATCAGCGGAGCATGAAATCTCTGTCATTTCTGCGAAAAACATCAATCATATTCTAAGTCAAATCCCCATGAAGGTCGTGCGAATCTATATGAATCGCCGGGGAGCCTTTTTTCTAATCGAAAGCCGGGACTTTCCGGAAGCGGGTGATCTGGAAAAGCTAAATGAACTGAGCGAAAGTTCAGATGCCACTGCTGCAATCAAAGCCGGTGCCCTGAAAGGTCATCCATTGAGCCTCCATCCGGGAACCTTTAATCCGGTGCGCAAGACAGAAAACGGCGAGGCCATCGATATTGACATCTTTTTGCCCATAGTTCATGGAACCGGTGGAGAGGACGGTATTCTACAGGGACTGTTTCATACCCTGGATCGTCCATTTGTGGGATGCGATGTATTCGCATCGTCACTGGGAATGGATAAATCTGCCATGAAGGTCCATCTGAAAGAAGCAGGCATCCCGACTGCCAGACATCGTACTTTCTTTGTTCATGAAAAAGATTCTATTCGATTTAACGAAATTCAGCAGGAGCTGGGCCTGCCTCTTTTTGTGAAGCCAGCTCGCCAGGGATCTTCGGTGGGAGTGAGCCGAGCCACAGATGAAGACAGTTTCAACAGGGCCTGCGAGATGGCCTTTCGGTTCGACAACTGCATTCTGATTGAGGAACAGATACTGGGAAAGGAAATAGAATGCGCGGTACTGGGCAATGAAAGCCCGCGAGCCAGTATCATAGGGCAGATTCTGCCAAAGGATGGATTTTATTCCTACGAATCCAAGTACATCGATGCAGATGGAGCCAAACTGCTCATTCCTTCAGACATTAGCGAATCAGAATCTGCAGCGGTCCAAAAGCTGGCTCTAAAGACATTTCGCACGCTGTACTGCGAAGGCCTGGCAAGGGTGGATTGCTTTCTAACGGATAAAGGCGAAATCTATATTAACGAAATCAATACTCTGCCCGGGTTCACAAATATTAGTATGTATCCTACGCTGTGGGAGAAAACCGGTTTGAGTCGACCGGACCTTCTAAAGGCGCTGCTGGACCTGGCATTGCAGCGAAAGAAACGCCAGGACGCCCTGGAAACCAGACATTAATAGACTCTGGAAATACGGCCGTCCGGCTAAATCCTGGACGGCCTCTCCTTGCCGTTCTACTTTACTCCAGCTTCTTTCAGATGCTTTCCAATGCGAAACGTCAGAATGCAAAAAAACATTCTGAAATCTGAGAACAGAGAACGAAATGGTGCCTTGAATGTGGCCGGACGGTTTTTCTCTACGAAGAAATGACCGAACCAGGCAAATCCATAACCGCACACTGGCATGGCCAGAAGTAGCCACCAGTTTTGCAGCGCTATGGCAAGGCCCAGAATAATAAATACACCGGCTGTGCCAGCAAAGTGTATGGCCCGATTCATGGGGTCTGCATGTTCGCCCAGATAGAAATGCCAGAATTCCTTATAGGTTGCCCAGGATTGTTCCGGGACCGCTTTTTCCACAGTAGCCGTTTGAGTAGTCATGATTTCCCCCTGACAGTGGTTCGCTTAAACCCACGTCTCTGTAACAAATATAATAATTCAGTGCTTTATGGATCAAGTGGAATTTGCCACTCAATTCGCAGCCTGGTCTGTTCTTCGGCGGATGCATTGAGCCAGAGTCAGTTCCATGCGGTCATAAAAGTATTTACGCTGTGCGCATTCATTCCAGGATCCGAACTATGAGCGGCAAAGATATTGGTTTTCTGGGATTCGGTAAAATGGCTCAATCCATTGCAGCCGGGATTTCCGATAAGGGATTTCGGATGCACTATTTCGATGCTGCTCCCGGAACTGCGGAGCTACATTCTCGCGCGACAGAATGGAAAGTGGACCGCAGCCCCACGGCCCGTGAGCTGGAAACATCGTCCGACATACTACTAATCTGTGTAAAGCCTCAGGATCTGAGCAGTGCGCTCAGTCCTCTGGAAGGCAACAAGGATTATATCTCCATCGCAGCCGGGGTCTCCATAGCAGAAATTATCTCCTACCTTCCCAATGCCAGGGCTCGGGTGGCGCGGGTCATGCCCAACCTGGGGGCCACAATAAATCAGAGCGTCAGTGGTGTTTACTGTCCCGTGGAAGATCTCCAGACCACGACACTGGATTTATTCTCCAGCATCGGAATGGCTTTTTCGGTACCTGAGGAAGATCTGCTGCACGGGGTGACTGCGCTATCCGGTTCCGGACCTGCCTATGCATTCCTGTTTCTTCAGAGTATGGGCGAAGCTGGCATCAAGCAGGGTCTTCCGGCCGGGCAATCCTTTGAAATGGCAGCCCGCACCATCCGGGCGGCCATGGATCTGTATCTCGAATCAGGGGAGCATCCAGCTCAGTGGATTACCCGGGTGAGCTCCCCGGCCGGGACTACCATTGAAGGTCTGGCAGCACTGGAGGATCACGGAGTTCGGGGCGCAGTGATTCGAGCAGTGGAGGCGGCTGCAGATCGTAGCCGGGAACTGGGTCGAAAAGAGAGCTAATGAACAGGGTTTTTTCCTTGAGCCGCCATGCAGGCTGTCGATGCTGCTCCAGATGAACGCTGAAGCCGCCTTCAAAATCTTCGAACAGACCATCCTGGATTACCACAAGACCGACGATGTGGATGCACCCATGAACAATCCGCATCCGGATGGTTCCCTGGAGGCATTGCTCTACAGAAAGAACTGGATCGATACAGTTCAATGGCATCTGGAAGATATAGTTCGGGAACCTACCATTGATCCCAATGAAGGCCTGGCTCTAAAACGAAGGATTGACAGTTCCAATCAGGACCGCACAAACGTGGTGGAACTGGTGGATGATATGTACATCGAAATGCTGAAAGATGCAAAACCTGCATCAGATGCCAGACTGAATACGGAGAGCCCTGGATGGGCCATGGACAGACTCAGTATTCTTGCTCTAAAGATTTATCATATGAAAGAGCAGGTAGAACGCACCGATGCTTCAGCAGAGCACATTCAGAAGTGCCAGACAAAACTGGATGTCTTGATGGAACAGAAGTCCGATCTTATTCGAGCATTCAATGAACTCATCGAAGACATTCGTGCCGGAAAGCGATTTGCCAAGGTTTACCGGCAGATGAAAATGTACAATGATGAATCGTTGAATCCGGTGCTTTACGCCAAGTCCAAGAACTGAGAATGCATCTTCTGATCCTCAGATTCTCCGCCATGGGCGATGTAGCCCTGCTGGTACCCGTGCTCAGCGCACTGGCAGGAAAATACAGCAACATTCGGATGACTCTGGTTACCAGAAGGGCCTTCGAACCATTCTTCTTTAACATTCCAGGAGTTGAGGTTATCGGAGTAGATCTCAAACAGCCACAGTATCGCGGCCTCAAAGGAATCTACCGACTATTTCGGGAGCTTCGAGTTCTGGGTCCCTACGATTTTGGCATCGACGTTCATGGTTCTACTAGATCTCGCATCCTGAAGTTTCTCTTCAAATTTCAGGGACTCAAGTTTTCCAGTATCGTAAAGGGACGCAGAGAAAAGCTGAAACAAACCAGACGAAAAAGAAAAAAACTATATCCGCTTCCGCATGTAGTAGAGCGTTACATGCATGTATTTGAAAGGGCGGGATTTCATGCGAAGCCCGATAAGGGTCCCTGGATCAGTCCTGATACTCGCAGCAGAGCCCTGGCCACCGATTTTCTCAAGAAAAACGATATTGGTAGAAAAGAAGGCTACTGGATTGGCATCGCTCCATTTGCGGGGCATCGACCCAAGACCTGGCCTTTTGTGCATGTTCATGAACTGGTTAGCCTGCTAAACCGAAATATGAAGTGCAGAATCTTCTTGTTTGGTGGCGGAAAACAGGAGATCGAGCAGCTACAGATTCTCAAAGAAAGCTTCCCGGAGGTTACCACCATGGTGGCCGGGAATCTCAACATCGAAGGAGAAATGGCTCTCATCATGCGTATGGATTTGATGGTGGCCATGGACTCCTTTAACATGCACATAGCAGCGCTTCTGGGAACTAAAGTGCTTTCGATCTGGGGAGCCACGCACCATTTCTCAGGTTTTGGTCCCTACGGCCAGGATGAAAAGGCCATCATGGAAGTTCCTGTAGAAAAGCTGCCCTGTCGTCCCTGCTCCATCTTTGGAAATAAGAAATGTTATCGCCGAGATCTGGCCTGTATGAACTGGATCACACCATTGGAAGTGTTTCGCCGCATCGAAAGTAGACTTCTAGAACGGAATCGACCTGTATAGGGACGAGCGTGGCCCTGTGCAAGCAAGGCATTCTGTAAATCCCGAGAATACTGTACACCAGGTCTATACCGTGCTCAGCGTCCGCGTTTCCAGATCAGCCAGAAGCCTATCATGGCAAAAATCGCAGTAGGTCCCCATCCAGCCACCACCGGTGGCACTACCCCTGCCATTCCCAGATTTTCGCCTATCTCAAACGTTAGCTGATAAAAGAAGATGGTAGCCGTAGAAAGTAAGAGGCTTCGAATCAGCGGTCCTCCGGAACGAAGAGAGCCCATACTGCCGGCCACGGATCCTACCACTGCAACAATCAGCACCATGAAGGGAAAAGAAAGGGAGCGATGAAAATGCACTCTGTACTGCACCGTGGAAAAGCCGTATTGCTCTCGGAACTGGATTTCATCCTGAAGTTCGCTCAAACTTAGCTCCGCCGGATTCACCTTGGGATTGGAAAAAAACTCAAGCTCCTCCGGAAAGCGCATCACCATACTTTCCTTGAAGTCTGTTTTCGTAACGTTAAGCTTGCCGTCCAGGTGCACATCCTTGACCACATTCAGGGTCCAGGATCCATCCTGATTATACTGAGCCGAAAGAGCCTGAACCATCCGGAGCGGACGATCCTGCTCATTCACTTTCATGTAGTGGAATCCGCCTATAATGCGATTTCGCTCCCGGTCAAAGAAATAGATGAAATAGTATCCTTCTTTTCCGCGAAGATTTCGCTGCCAGACTACGTCTCTGGCCTGCCTTGTATTCTTTTTGTACTTGGCCAGGTACTCCTGGGCGCTGCGATTCGATGGAGTAACGACTTGATCCTGAAAAACGATGGTGCCCACGCTCACCACGGCTGCTACAACATAGATAGAAACGAGAGCTCTATAGAAGGATGTGCCCGCCGAGTAAATGGCCACAAGCTCCCGGGCCATGGCGAATTGAGCCACAACAAAGCAGACCGAAAACATCATGGCCGCAGGAGTAACAAAGACTGCGATCTGAGGCAGGCTGTAAAAGTAGTGCCAGCGCAGTAGCTCCTTGGGCTCTGTGCTATCGATCTTTTGAGTATCCAGCACCTGCAGAGCCAGAAATACAATGGTTAAGCCCAGAAGAGCCAGGGCAAATGCTTTGAGAAATTCAAAGCCAATGTAGCGATCCAGGATTTTCATCAGATTCCGGGCTTCCCGTAAAACCAGCTCGTGCGACTAGAAGTTGCCCAGGCGGCCTGGATCAAACAATACATCCGACCAGGGCAGCCCGGCCGCATGACCCAGCAATGCCAGACTGAGGCAACCTGCCAGAGGGACAATCAGGTTATCGTCTATCAGTCCGCGAAAGCCAGTGACAGAGAAGAACTCGGCGATTCCTGCGCCAGCAGAGCTCAAGAGCAGAATGGCCAGCCACCAGTAGCCAGGTCCCACCTGGGAGCCATAAAACCAGAAGACACTGGAATCGGCTTCCAGATAGGTATGCAATGCCAGAAAACCCGCGCAGGCCAGAAAACCGGCAAACATGAAGCCCAGGGCTCCTTCTACAGATTTTCCGTTAAAGAACCTGGTCTTACCAAAGCGCATCCCAAAGTAAGCCGCGGCCGGATCACCGATCATTAGAAAGAGGCAAGATAGTACCACAATTTCATTGGAGAAAAACAGATACAGCAGCAGATTGGCAAACATGTAGGGAACTGTACCATTGTATCGATCCCTCTCCTCTTCCTTCATTAAAGGGCCAACCAGGTTTATGAA
>JBHIXQ010000078.1:0-7902 GCA_041984705.1 Leptonemataceae bacterium
AGGCCCTATCTGGGACTGGGTCCCGGAGCCCATGGATTCAACGGAAGCCATCGATATGCAAATCCCAGAAACCTCAATGCCTGGACAGCGGCTCCCGGAAACAATCAGGTGCAAGAAGAGCACAATGCAGTAATCGATGTATTTTTGAATCTGTTTCGCATTGCCCTTCCAATTTCCCTGGACCGAATTCTGGAAATCTGGCAGCAGGAGCCCTGGGAGGATTCCCTTAGAAACATTCGCTGGAACGCTTTGATGGACGAAGTGAATCGGCTAAATTCGCGGGGTCTTTGCGATCTGAGTCAAAATTTTCAGTGGACACCGCAGGGAATCGCACTTCTGGATTCGCATATTGAGCGACTGATAGAGGCCACACTGCAGGCGAAATAACCGGCGAAATAACCATGGCCGCACCTTTGTAGAAAAAACCTGGCGGCCAGAAAACCACTCTCGCGCCCGCACTGAATCTGCACCGGGCCGCAAACCTGGCAAAGATCCGTCAATCCTCGGGAGGAAAGCAGGCAAATCCTTCTGACTGCGTGGCCATCTCTATGGCCAGCTCCGCATCGAACAATCCCCTGCGAATGATCTCCGACCAGACCTCCGATCCTCCATCCGCTTCCGTGGGAATGACGTAGCTTTCCTCACGCTGATTGGTAAATACATAGATTGTGTCGGAACTCATCCAGTCTCCGTTTTCGAAACACACTCGTATGATGTCTTTCCAGGCGAAGGACTGTTCCCAGCCGGGCTTTTCCGGCGGATCCACTTTCATAAACACATGGTTTTCATCAAAGTGTACGTGGAACCATTCGCTGAGATTCATGCTACGGAAGTGGATCCCCATAAAGCAACAGGCAACTCAATTCCTGTGCCTCCCGAGACTTCCCTGGCACTCGTGGCCAGCCCTCCCGAGCCCAAAAAAATCTGTCAGATCGACGGCCCTGGTTTTTCTTGACGGCCCTGAAAAAAGCTGACACAGTGTCAGAATTCGGATTTAATCAGATCCTGCTCGGAGAGTAAAATGGAAACCCTGGAACTGCCATCTTTTGTTACCTATGCCATCCCTGCCTTTTTTCTGCTGATCCTGGTGGAGATAATATTTCAGCGGATCACAGGAAAGAAGCTCTACAACTTTAGCGATAGCATAACAGACCTGTCGACTGGTGTCCTGAATCGACTGTTTACTCTGTTCTATCTGGGCCTGACTGTAGCCATTTATAGCTTCTTTTACGAGCGTTTTAGATTGGTGGATTGGAATCTGGACAGCACAGCCTCACTGTGGACCTCGGCTGTGGTTGGTTTCATTGCATTTGATTTCTTCTATTACTGGGCCCATCGAATGAGTCATGAGATGAATTTTCTCTGGGCCGGACATGTGGTGCATCATCAAAGCGAAGAGTTCAATCTGACTGTAGCACTGAGACAGCCTGCCTTTCATCAACTGTTTACCTGGATCTTCTTCATTCCCCTGGCGTTTCTGGGAATTCATCCGGCTCTTCTGGTAGCTATCGGCGAGATCAGTCTGATCTATCAGTTCTGGATCCATACTCGGGCCATCGATCGTATGGGTTTTCTGGAATCATTTCTAAACACTCCTTCGCATCATAGAGTGCATCATGGTCGCAATCCAGAATACATCGACAAGAACCATGGAGGCACACTGATCATCTGGGATCGCATCTTTGGAACATTTCAACGCGAAAAGCAGGAACCGGTGTATGGAATTGTGAAGCCTTTTCGCAGTTACAATCCTCTCTGGGCGAATCTACATTACTGGAAAGAGATTCTGGATCTGGCCAGGAAAGCTCCGACGCTTTCAGAAAAGATTTTGATCTGGTTTCGCAGACCCGGATACGATCCAGCTGCACCGCAGGAGCCAATCATCATTCCAGAAGTTACGAAAGCAACATACAGGAAGTTTCAAATCCCGGTGCAACGCTCCAGAATCATCTACAGTCTTATCTGGTTTGGTGCTGTCAATGGTCTGGTATTTGGATCGCTGCTATTAGAGAATCAACTGGGGACTCTGGAATTCGCAGGCCTCACTGCATGGGCCACGTTCAGTCTCATTTGCCTGGGATGGATTCTTTCCGGACGGAAAGGATGGCAATTTGGCGAAGCCGCGCGTCTGGTATTTACTTCCTTCGCAGCCTACTGGGTGCACATCCAGCTTTCGCATGGACTGTGGGCAGAAATACCTGCAATCCATGCAGCCTACTGGCTCTGGCCTGCACTCTATATCCTGTGCGCATTGAGCCTGGGATGGATTGTATCTTTGCGCTTTAAGGACTCCGATATATATGCATCGGAATCGCCAGCAGGCTGATTTTCTGATCATGTCTGCACCGTTGGATCAGAAGTGCCCGCTCCATTGGTAAAGCTTTTTTCCTCTGGGACGGGCGCTGACCCAGGTATTCCTACAACCGAGCCATGGCTTATCCTGAAGCAGGGGTAACTCAAATGGTACTTACCGGACCATCAATTCTTCTTTTTCTCCTGCCATTTGCCTTAACCGCATCAATGAATTGCATGTATTCATCGCAACTGGATACGCGCACATTTCTTGCTGCATTCTCGCCTCTAATGCCGGGCACTCCAGGATCGTGCCCCATCCTCAGAAGAGCTGCAAAAAAGCTTGATTTTATAGAATTGAAGGCTCGTCTAGTTGCGCGCGCAACAGGAGGGAAAAGTCACAGGTTTTGGCTTTCAAAGGCCATACGGTGCCGCCTGTATCAGGTACGGTATTTCGCTTTTAACTTCCGCGTGCTCCATGCGGGTTCGAATCCCGTCCAATGCTTTGCATTGGTAGCCAAACGGTAAAGGCAACAGACTTTAATTCTGTGGTTTAGACCTAAGCTGATCCCTTATAAAAAGGATCATCCCGGGAAAAAGGGGGGCCGAGCCTGCCGCTTGCGGCAGTCCAGGGCTGGTCTCGCGGAATGGGGGATACCGTACTGTGAATTCCTGCGAGAGCGGCGGACGGTGGCGGCTACGGCCAATCTCGAAAACCGTAATCAAAGGGATGAAGCGATACTGAACTCAGGCCCCGCCTGCTTCTGGATGGCAACGCCGCCCTTTTTCCTCTCTCGTTTTTGGAAATGAGAAGTATTTCGGTGGAAGACGAATGTCCTGTAGTTACCTCTCGGATTGCTACAGAAGCTCAGCGATGGATCAGGAGTAATGCATGCGAATTTCAGATCCAGACTGTGGATTACTGTTCAAACACGGCTCCCTCAAGAAGGTATTGGGACCAGGTTTCTATTTTCTGCCGGGAAGCGATATCCAGACCCATAATAGACGGGGCCGATTCTCCTCCAGCGAAATGGATATTGCTATTCTGGAAAAGGCTGAAAATGCAGCTGAGTTCCTGGATTTCAAAGATGTAGAAGACGGATTCATCTGCCTGGTTTTTGAAGATGGAATCTACCATGAATGCCTCAAGCCGGGTCGCTATGCATACTGGAAAGGCCTGCATCGATACGAATTCGTTCTCGGCAACGTTGCTCAGCCATATATAGAACATCATATCAAGAGAGACTGGCTTCGCAAGCCCGGCGTGGTGGAATGGGTGAATGCATTTGTAGTGCGAAACTTCGAAAAAGGTGCACTTTTTATCAACCGGGCCTTTCAGGGCCTTCTGGAGCCAGGGGACTACGCCTACTGGAAATGTGCCGATGCCGTGGAGGTAAATACCTGCGATCTGCGCATACAGCAATTGGATGTATCCGGTCAGGAATTGCTATCGAAAGATAAAGTCACACTGAGAATCAATTTTACCTGTCAGGTGCAGGCAGTGGAACCAGAAAAACTTCTGCGAGAGTCGGTAAATCCCATGCAGCAGCTATATACCGCATTGCAGCTTTCCCTGCGAGAGTACACCGGTGGCTTTACTCTGGATGAACTTCTGGAGAATCGAGATAAGATCGGTGCTACGGTTCTGGGCCATGTGCGAGAAGAGGCGAAACGTATTGGTTATGAGATTCTTTCTGCAGGAGCCAGGGATATTATTCTACCGGGAGACATTCGCGAAATAATGAACCGAGTGATTCTGGCAGAGAAGCAGGCCCAGGCAAACATTATTCAGCGAAGAGAAGAAACAGCATCTACTAGAAGTCTGATGAATACTGCCAAACTTATGGAAAATAATCCCACTTTGCTGCGCCTGAAAGAACTGGAATCCATGGAAAAGATCATCGAAAAGGTAAAAGAGATCAAGTTGATGGGTGGTGGCTCGCTTCTGGAGCAACTTGGATCCTTGCTTCCCGGACCCTCCGAATCCGATAAGTCAGACTAGACCATCGATATGAAAGTCTGTGGGCCCACGTGATACCACTCCAACACTGACTCTGCGCGGAAGGGCCCCTCACCTGCGAGCCGAAAACCCTATGGCCTTTGCATCCCGCTGGCTGCTCATGGAAGCGCCTGTTCCTTCCGGGACGTATTTGCGCGGATACTTTTGAGCCATGCCCTGGCGACGGCCGGGGGGCGACGATGCGCATTCCTGTTCGGGCATCAATCCAGGGTCGTGGCAAAATGATAGCTCGTGATTGTCAGTCCTTCTCTTTCGTAAAAGCGATGAGCATCCTTTCTCTGCGTTCCAGAATCCAGATGAAACTGATCGCAGCTTTCAGATCGAGCCAGCTCCTTTAGCCACTGTATCATGGCCTTGCCACAACCTGTACTTCGCGCCGACGAAGCAGTAACCAGGTCATCTACGTAGAGGAACTTGCCCCAGGCCAGGTTCAAGCCAAAACGAAAGCCAGCAACACAGACGATGGAATCGGCTGCACTGTCCCGGACGAAGGCCATCTGAAATCCCTGGTTCTGTTGCTGACGAATACGACTGAGGAATTCATCGGCTGTAATGTGGGGTCTTAGCTCGGAGATAACAGAAAAGCATTCAGAGATCTCTCCGTCCGACTGCGCTAACTGGATTTCTAAAGCTCCTGACACTGACTTTCCTCTCCGCTTTCCATAGAGTTAATCCTTTCCCGTAAGCTCTGCAATCATCGGCTGGCATCCCGGCGGCGACGCAGTCTTTGTGATCTTTTCAAAATAGGTCGTATACTCCAGAAGCTGGCCGGTATTCGCTCGATGATACCGATCTCTACAGACGGTATTCACTTTGTAAGCCGGATAAGGAGTGTCGGCGGAATCCTCTGGATCGCTATCGCCGGATTCAAAATCCGAACGGCCCTCTGCCTCAGTTCGGGTAAGTAGATAGAGGCCGATTTCATCGGTTCCGGCTGCATGGTAGGCAAACAACGCCTTTCCTCCTGGTGCGATGGATCGGGCCACCTTGCCCAGTAGCTGATTGAATTGGTCTTTCGATGTGTACAACTCTTCAATCGCATTGCTGAGATAGATTACCGGCATCCCGGAATGGGATGGAAAATCCGCATCATGCAGCGCTGCCAGATTCCAGGTAATGCCCTGAAGTTTGCCGCGATTTTCCTGGTACTGATTCAGATGATCCAAACATTCCTGTTGATTGAGTCGGCAAAGAGTAGCTGGTGTTACCTGATGGCGATCCTGCACCGGAGTGGGCGAAAAGGCAATCCATCCCAGATGCAGATCCTGAATGGCTTTTCTGGTAGAGTCTACGGATTGAAATCGGCTCTCGCGAAACATACTTTCCAGCTGAAAGTGAGCGTAATGAATTCTCCAATCTACATCCAGAAAATTCAGATCTTCGCACTGTAAGATATTATGCATGATATAAGGCTGCATCAATCCCACTGAATAGCAGTGCTTGGTTGCATCCGGAAACAAGCTGTGAAGCAGTTTAAAGTCGTCAAAAGGCCGTACATCGTTCATGATGTAAAAATTCCAGCAGCCAGAGATCAAATTGTGAAAGCTTCCCCAATAGCGGTCCCTCCAGAATCGAGACAGATACTCTTCGCTGATCAATCTCCTGGCCACGTCTTTACGAAAGGGTTTGCGGTTATGAATAAATTCGCAGTATCCATCGCTGGCCATGCGCATGGTTTCGAACAGCCCTGGTAGCTCTTCGTAGCTGTACTTCTGCTTTTCGATAGGCTGAAATGCTTCCAGATGAAACTGAGAAACCTTGAGTTGCTCATTTTCCTTTTCAAGCTTCGTACCGCCTGTTAAGGAGGCTCCATTGCAATGGAGAAAGATGCCTGCAAAAATCAACGATATTGCGATGGATGCTCTGGACGGAGTCCAGTATTCCGAGATGAAATCCCGGTCAGTGCACCCGGGATGGCCTGTTTTTTTTGTGGAGTGCCTGGAGCGTAGAATCAATGGAACTTCCTAGAATGCAAAATAGATAAAGCTACCGGACGCATCGCCGTATAGATAAACGAGAAAACCGGTTACGAAAGTGCCCACAATGGTCAGGGCATATTGCAGCCGAGGTCGTTCCAGCAATCGATCATGCAATCGCGGTCGATACTGCAAATAGTTGAAAACGAAAGAGAGCAGAATCAGAAAGAAAACTGTTTCAAATCCCGTTACTGGCTCTCCTCTCTGAAAACTAAACATGCCGGCAAGAATGGATTGAGTTCTTTCCAGGTCCGGAGAGGCAAAAAATAGAGCGCTCATACCAAAAACAAAGATCACATAGAGCCTGCGAATGGAATCTCCTACGACACCTTCAGGTAGTAATCGCACTCCGGCCACGCGCATCTCCCTTTCCGCTACCAGGAAAAACCCAATGTATATTCCCCAGAAAAGCATGTTCCAGGTCGTGCCGTGCCAGAGACCACCCAGCCCCATAGTAATCAGCAGATTCATTACTGTTCTGAACTCACCCAGCTTGGATCCGCCCAGAGGGATATAAATGTAGTCCCGAAGCCAGGTCGAAAGAGTGATGTGCCATCGCGTCCAGAGTTCGGACATGGACGTGGACAGAAAGGGACCGCTGAAGTTTTCCGGTATTTCATACCCCATCAGCTTGGCCATGCCCCTGGCCATATCCGTGTAGCCAGAAAAATCGCAGTAAATGCGAGCCATGAATGAAAACGGCAGCGTATACAATACAACTGCATCGTAGTTTTCAGGGCTCATCCAGACAGGTCCGGTAAATTTACCCAGATTGTCCGCGATCAGGACCTTCTTGATGGTTCCCTGGATCAGAAGCATCATCCCGCGCATCATCCGATCCGGATCTATGTTGGGTGTATCGATCTGAGGTATAAAGTCCTGGGAACGAAGAATGGGACCTGCTACAAACTGAGGAAAGAATAGTATAAATACAAAGAATCGCCTGGGCGCCAGAGGTTCAGTAATTACGCCGCGATAGGTATCCACAACATAGGCGATGATTTGAAATGTATAGAAGCTAATGGCAATAGGCAGGATAATGACGATGTCGTAGTCCTGTTCCCAGTTCGCACGAAGCTCTTGAATATATGGGATCCCCAGTGCATGACCTATGGTATGAGCCAACAGGTAGAAGTATTTGAAAAATCCAAGTACGGACAGATCCAGGATGACTGTAAAAGCCAGAAGCCAGGGGGTCTTTCGCTGCAAGAGCCGCAGCGAAACAAAGTAGTTCCAGATAATCAGCGCTAGAAATAGGAGTAGAAAGGGAACACTGTACCAGGAGTAAAAGGCCAGACTGGCTACGATGATTAAATAATGCTTACCACGGACCGAGAGGAACCAGTAGAGGCAATACACCACCAAGAATAATAGAAGAAAGATTGCTGAGTTAAACAGCATAGAGCCAGAAATGGAATGGAAAAGGGCCTGTCAAGGCCAGCCGTGCCTGGACAGCACTCCGATTTGACCAGGGTTTTGGCCTAGCCCTGGACATGTCCAGTGGGAAAAATTCTTGCCTTCTAATGAATCTCCGGCTTCCTTTCCGATAGTAATTCTACATTTAGAAAGATTATGGTCCTCCCTGGATCAGAAAGGTTTCGCTATCATGAATGG